>NZ_WVTE01000238.1:0-40661 GCF_009939605.1 Rhodococcus sp. YH1
CCGACGCCGTTGTCGGTGACGTCGATGGTGAGGTAGTCGTCGACCGACACGGTGACGGTGACGTTGGTCGCGCCGGAGTGGTGCACCACGTTGCTCATCGCCTCCCGCAGCACCGCCTCGGCGTGATCGGCGAGGGGCCCGGTGACCACGTTGAGCGGCCCGGACATGCGCACGACGGTGCGCAAGCCGACGTCGGCGGTGTGTTCGGCGACGATGTCGTGCAGGGCCTGCCGCAGTTGCCGGGTGCCCTCCATCCCGCCGTGCAGGTCGAAGATCGCGGTGCGCACGTCGGTGATGATGCTCTGCACGTCGTCGATCATGTCCGCCAGGCGCCCGCGGATCTCCGGCGCCCGGGTGCGGGCGTGGGTGCTCTGCAGGTTCAGGCCGTGGGCGAACAGCCGCTGAATGACGTGATCGTGCAGGTCCCGCGCGATGCGGTCCCGGTCGGCGAGCACGGTCAGAGAGTTGAGCCGTCGCTGGTCGTCGGCCAGCTTCAGCGCGAGCGCCGCCTGATCGGTGAAGGAGGTGGCGAGGAAGAGCTGACGGTCGTCGAACGGCTCCCGCCCCGGATCGCGAATGACCGACAGCACCCCCGAAATGGTGTCGGTCGACGCGCGCAGCGGCAGCAGCAGCGCCGGCCCGTGCCGGTCGCCGTCACCGTCGAACTCCGTGACCTGCAGCGGCTCACCGCACCGGTACACGGTTCCGGTCGCGGTCCCTTCGACCCGGATCCGCTTGCCCCCGAACCCGGACGGGTCCGAACCGGCGTATGCGGTGACGATCAGGGCCGCGACCTCCTCCGGCGGCACGTCGGGATCCTCGGGTTGGGCGATCTGCACGTGGTCCGCCTCCGACAGGGCCAGCGCGCGTCGGGCGATCAGGCCGAGCACCTCCTCCGGGTCGGTGTCGGCGAGCAGCTCGGCGCGGATCTCGCTCGTGGCCTCCTGCCAGCGCTGCCGCAGCCGGGCCTCCTCGAACAGGCGCGCATTGTCCACCGCGATGCCCGCCGCGGCCGCGAGGGCCTGCACGATCACCTCGTCGTCCTCGGTGAACGACTGACCATTGGCCTTCTCGGTGAGGTAGAGGTTGCCGAACGCCTCACCGTGCACCCGGACCGGGACACCCAGGAAGGTCCGCATGGGCGGGTGGTGGGCCGGGAAGCCGGACGAGGCCACGTGCTGGGCCAGATTGTCGAGGCGGATCGGTTTCGGCTGTTCGATCAACAGTCCGAGCAGTCCGTGGCCGGTGGGGAGGTCGCCGATCAGCGCGCGGGTGTCTGCGTCTATGCCCTCGTACACGAAGTTCTGCAATCCGTCCCCGCGGCGGTTGAGGACGCCCAGGGCGCCGTAGCGGCAGTCCACGAGCTCGATCGCGGCGTGCACGATGCGCTCGAGCGTCGCCTCGAGCTCGAGCCCGGACGCGACCGTGAGCACGGCCTCGAGCAGACCGTCGATCTGATCGCGCGCGACGATCACCTGGTCGATGCGGTCCTGGACCTCCGCGAGCAGTTCCCTCAGTCGCAGCTGCGAGAGCGTCCCCGCGAGCAACGTTTCCTCGTCGGCGGCCATCGCTCACCCCTTCGGTGGATTACGTCCCGTACGCCGCGTGCCGGGCCGCTTCGAAAGGCCCGGTTTTTCCCATTGTGCCGAGGGTAATCCGTGGGTCACCCCCGGCGCGGTGACTTGCGCCCCGGTGGTGACGACTTTGGACCCTGCCGCGGGCCGCCTCGACGGGCGAGGGTGGAGTGCGGAGATGTCTTTGCAGGAGGGAAAGCCCAGGATGACGACGGGTCCGGAAGCTCCGCTGGCGCCGGGTCGATGCATGGCGTTGCTGCGGTCGGTGCCGACCGGCCGTCTGGTCTACACCGACGGGGCGTTGCCCGCGGTGCACCCGGTGACCTTCGCGGCGCCGAACGGCGAGATCGTCGTTCCCACCGGCGACGACGGGTGGTTCGAGCGTTTCGACGGCAGGCTGCTCGCCTTCCATGCCGAACAACTCGAGGCGCCGACCCGGTCGGGGTGGAGCGTGGTCGCGATCGGCCGCGCCCGGCTCGCGCGCGGCACGGACGGTCTCCGCGGATTCGACGGCGCCGGCGGCCTGCCGTGGGGCATCGGCACGGAGGATCCCCTCCTCGTCATCGACGTCGAGCACATCAGTGGGCGTCGTGCCACGCTGCCGTGGTGGCCCGGCGAGCGCGGTTGACCATCCAGTCCCCGAGCCGACCGTGAGCCGGCACACCGTGCGGTACCGTGCTGACCGGGGATTGGAGGCTGCCGCATGGTCAAGGTCTTTCTCGTCGACGACCACGAGGTCGTCCGCCGTGGCATCGCGGACCTGCTCACCACGGATCCCGAACTGACGATCGCGGGGGAGGCGTCGTCGTACGGCGAGGCTCTCGTGCGGGTTCCTGCCGTAGAACCCGACGTCGCCGTGCTCGACGTCCGGCTCCCCGACGGCAACGGCATCGAGCTGTGCCGGGAACTGCTCTCGCAGATGCCGCGACTGCGCTGCCTGATGCTGACCTCGTTCACCGACGAGCAGGCGATGCTCGACGCGATACTCGCCGGCGCGAGCGGCTACGCGCTCAAGGACATCCGCGGCACCGAGCTGATCCAGGCCGTGCGGGACGTCGGGGCAGGCAAGTCCCTGCTCGACAGCCGCGCCGCGACCACGCTGATGGCGAAGCTGCGCGCCGACACCAGTAACGACGGCGGACCGTATGCGAACCTGACCGATCAGGAACGGACCCTGCTCGCGCTGCTCGGCGAGGGGCTGACCAACCGTCAGATCGCCGAACGGATGTTCCTGGCCGAGAAAACGGTGAAGAATTACGTGTCGCGGCTGCTGGCCAAGCTCGGGGTCGAACGCCGCACCCAGGCCGCGGTACTGGCGACGAAGGTGCCGCCGAGACGCCCCGGCGGCCGCTGAACGTTCCGCGCCGCCCGGGCGTTGCCGACGGCAGGACGGGCACCATGACGGACGACCGGCCCCGATTCGAGCGGCTGAGCCCGCTCGACGTAGGGAACCTGCGCGTCGAGGACCGCGGGGTGCCCATGCACGTGGCCGCGCTCGCCGTCCTGGACGGAGCGCCGCTGCGCGATGCGGCCGGACGCCTCCGGCTGGCGGCGATCCGCGAGCACGTCGCGCGGCGCACCCGCCGCGCGCCCCGGCTGCGCCAGCGGCTGCACCGCCCGCCGCCGGGTGCCGGACCGCCCGTGTGGGTCGACGACCCGCACTTCGACATCTCGTGCCACGTGCGGACCCGCGCCCTGTCCGCTCCGGGCGACGAGGCCACCCTGTTGCGCACCTGCGCGGAACTCGACGAACCACGCCTCGACCGGTCCCGGCCGCTGTGGGAGATGTGGCTGCTCACGGACCGGGACGACGGGACGATCGCGCTGCTGCTGCGGCTCCACCACGTGGTCGCCGACGGCATCGCCGCCCTCGAACTGTTCGGCGCCCTGCTCGACACGGCCGCGACCACGCCCGACGAGGACCCCGGTCCCGTGCCCACTCCGGTTCCGCCACCTTCCGTGCGTGCGCTCGTCCGCGACAACCTGCACCGCCGGCCCGGGGCCGCGTGGCGGTGGCTCCGGGCAGTGCGGCCGACGGTGGCGGCGCGACGTGCCGCCCTGCGGGTGCGGCAGCTGCGCTCGCTCGCCCGGCAGGGCCAGGCCCCGCGGGTGTCGTTCGACGGTCCCGTCGGGCCGCACCGCCGGCTGAGCCTGGTGCGCTGCGACCTCGCCGAGGTCAGGCGCGTCGCACACGCGCACGGTGCGACGGTCAACGACGTCGTGCTCGCCGCCGTGGCCGCCGGCGCGCGGCGGCTCCTCGCGGCGCGCGGCGAACTCGACCCGGACCTGATCCTGAAGGCGTCGGTGGCGGCGTCGCTGCGCACCGCCGACGACCGGAGCCCGGGGAACCGGGTCGGGATCCTGCTCGTGCCCCTGCCGGTGGGGCCCGGGTCGGTGGCCGCCCGGGTCGCGGCCGTCGCCCACGAGACCGCGCGGCTCAAGCGGGAGCCGCCGCTGCAGCCCGGGGGACGGCTGCTCCAGCGGTGGACGGTGCGGGTGATGCGGCGCCAACGGCTGGTCAATCTGTTCGTCAGCAATCTGGTCGGCCCGCCCGTGCCGCTGTACTTCGCGGGTGCCCGCGTGCGCGAGCTGTTCCAGGTCGGCGTGGTGCAGGGCAACGTCGGTGTCGCCGTCGGCGTGCTGTCCTACGCGGGCCGGCTGAACGTCGACGTCGTCGCCGATGCCGATCTCGTCCCGGACGTCGACGAGTTCGCCGGGGGGATCGTCGACGGCCTCGCGGAGCTGGGCGTCGCGGCGGTCGGCGGCCCGCCGCGTCGCTGACCCGGCCCTTCAGGCGCGATCGCGCCGACCGTGCGCGGCAGCGAATTGCATGCGCGGAGTGCTGAGAATTTCGCGAACCCGATTTCCCCTACCGCGTGCGGCAGCCGGGTCCGCGCTCGAATTGCGGGACCCGGCGCGTTTGGTAACAATTGGGTTCGGTGCACGGCACCGGTACGGTATGTACAAGATCAGAAATGGAGCTCCAGCATGGACTTTGGAACGTTGGCCGACTTCTTCGGAGCAATCGCCGACCTCTTCGGCGCGTTCGACTTCTTCTCCGGTTCTGCCGAGGACATGAACCTCAGCTGATCCAGGGGAAATGGAGGGGGCCTGCGGGTTGAGGACGCAGGCCCCCTTTTCCTGTCCGGGTCCCGGATACCGGTCGCCCGGTCGATCTCATTCTTTACCCGACGTTGATGTTCGATAAAGGTGAGATAACGCGAGATTGAATTTTCGAAAGCGCCGCCGGCTCCGGGGACCTCATTCGGCGTCGCGTTCGGCCAGGGCCACCGGCCGCATGTAGTCGGTGATGTACTCGCGCACCCACCACGCGCCGGTCTCGCGGCGCTCGCGCCACGTGGTGTACCGGTAGCTGAAGTACCGCGCCCGCACCCAGCGGGGCGGCGCGTCGGGGAACGGGTTACGCCGCAGCAGTGCCGTCACGTGCTCGTCGTTGGTCAGCAGCTTTTCGAGCAGTCGCCCGAACCAGGAGCGCGCGTAGTCGGGGGACAGCGCGGCGAACCACATCAGCCAGTCCAGCCGCAGGTGATACGGCGCGTACTGGCGGGGCCGGCGGCGCACGTCGCCGGGCTTGCCCTTGAACTCGTACTCGCGCCACACGGTGCCGGGGCCCACCTCCCGATCGGAGGTGCCCTCGACGATCACCTCGTGCCGGTGCCGGGTGATGCTGCCGAACGCGCCGTAGGTGTTGACGAAGTGCCACCGGTTGAACGAGGCGTTCATCGCCTGCCGGTGGGAGAGCATGTTCCGCACCGGCAGGTAGCTGAGCACCGCGACCGTCCCGGTCAGCGCCACGACCACCGCCACGAACACCGTCGGCGTCGTCCCGTACCCCGGACCGGGGTCGAGCGGCAGCAGACGCTCCCACCAGCTGTCCGGGATCACCGACAGGCCCAGCACGATCGCCAGCCAGTTCAGCCAGGAGAAGTTGCCGCTGACCACCAGCCACAACTGGGTGACGATCATGATCGACGCCGCGATCCCCGCGATCGGCTGCGGCGCGAACAGGAAGAAGGGCACCACGAGCTGGGTGACGTGGTTCCCGGCCACCTCGACCCGGTGCAGGGGCCTGGGCAGGTGGTGGAAGTACCAGCTCAGCGGGCCCGGCATCGGCTGGGTCTCGTGGTGGTAGTACAGGCACGTCAGATCCCGCCAGCACCGGTCGCCGCGCATCTTGATCAGGCCCGCCCCGAACTCGAGCCGGAACAGCAGCCAGCGCAGCAGGATCAGGACGAGCAGTGGCGGGGCGGTGTCCGCGTTGCCGAGGAAGATCGCCAGGAAGCCGGTTTCGAGCAGCAACGATTCCCAGCCGAACGAGTACCAGACCTGTCCGACGTTGACGATCGACAAGTACAGCAGCCACAGCAGGAACCAGACGAGCATCGACGCGATCAGCGGCAGCCGGTCCGTCACCCCGAGCGCGGTGGCGGCGGCCAGGACCGCGCCGAGACCGGCGACCGCCGCGAAGAGACGGTCCGAGTAGCGCAGGTGGAACACGCTCGGGGCCCGGCCGAACGACGTCGCCTTCAGGAAGCGGGGGATCGGCGTCAGGCCGGTGCTCCCGAGCAGCGCCCGGAACTGGTTGAGCGCCACCAGGAACGCGACGAGGTACACCAGGGCCAGCGCGCGCGTGCACAGCAGCCGTCCCAGCGAATACCCGTCGGCGTCGTACCATTCCACGGCAGGTCACCTCGTACCGGTGCGGACCCCTCGAGCATGGCACGCGCACCGCGTTTCGGGAGTGGATTCCCCGTGGTGGGCGGCGGGGTCAGCGCAGCGCCGGCGGGTTGTCCAGATCTCGCGCCGTGTACGTGTCGCACGCCGCGATCTGCCCGGTGGTGTACCCGGCGAGGAACCACTTCTGCCGCTGGTCGGACGACCCGTGCGTCCAGCCCTCGGGGTTCACCCGCCCGCCGGCGGAAGCCTGGATCCGGTCGTCGCCGACGGCGGACGCCGCCGACAGCGCGTCGCGGATGTCCTGCTGGGTGAGGGGCTGCAGGAACGGCTCCCCGGTGTTCGGATCCGCCTGCTTGTCGGCGTGGTACGCCCACGCCCCGGCATAGCAGTCGGCCTGCAGCTCGGTGCGGACGGCCCCGGAGTCGGCACCGCGCGGATCGGCCTGCGCGCGACCGAGGTCCCCGAGCTGGTTCTGCAGGTGGTGACCCACCTCGTGCGCGACGACGTACTCCTGCGCGAGCGGGCCGGCGTTGGCGCCGAACCGGGTGACCAGGTCCTGGAAGAAGCTGGTGTCGAAGTACGCAGTCCGGTCGGCCGGGCAGTAGAACGGTCCGACGTCGCTCGTGGCGTTACCGCAGCCCGTCGCGACCGCACCGGAGAACAGCACGACCGCGGGCCGGACGTACTCGACGCCGGTCTGCGGCCCGAGCTGCTGTTCCCACACCGCGTCGAGGCTGCCGACGGTGAACTGGACGCGGCAGTCGACGCTCGCGTTGGCGTCCGCTCCGGTCTCACAGCCCTCCAGGGTGCCCGAGCCGTACTGCCCGGACTGCTCCGGGGCGCCGCTGCCGAGGAGCGAGCCGGGATCACCTCCGAGCAGCAGTGCCAGGATCAGCACCAGCAGGCCGCCGGCGCCACCGCCGATCGCGATCTTCCCGCCCGGTCCGCCTCCGCCGCCGACCTGGATGCGGCCGCCCTCCATCCGAGCGCCCTCGTTGAACGTCATCGCCGCCTTCACTTCCTCGTCGCAGGGGGACCGATCGGTTCAGCTTGGCACGGCCGATCGGGTACGGGTGTCCTCGGCGGATGTGTGTCTTTCGTAGGATTGCAACGACGACGTCCCTCGTTAGGTTGTTTCGAAAGGAATTCCGTGCTGCGCACCCATCTCGCCGGCTCGTTGCGAGCCGAGCACGCCGAGCAGACCGTCACCCTCACCGGCTGGGTGGCCCGGCGCCGCGACCACGGCGGGGTGATCTTCATCGACCTGCGCGACGCGTCGGGTGTGTCGCAGGTCGTCTTCCGTGAGGGCGCCGTCCTCGAGCAGGCACACCGTCTGCGCGCCGAGTACTGCATCAAGGTCGTCGGAGTGGTCGAGGTCCGGCCGGAGGGCAACCAGAACTTCGACATCCCCACCGGCGCCGTCGAGGTCAACGCCTCGACGCTCGAGGTTCTCAACGAGGCCGCGCCGCTGCCGTTCCAGCTCGACGACCAGGTCGGCGAGGAAGCCCGCCTGAAGTACCGCTACCTGGACCTGCGCCGCGAGGGCCCGGGCAAGGCGATCCGGCTGCGCAGCAAGGTCAACGCCGCCGCCCGCGGCGTGCTCGCCCACCACAGCTTCGTGGAGGTCGAGACCCCGACGCTGACCCGCTCCACCCCGGAGGGCGCCCGCGACTTCGTGGTGCCGGCGCGGCTGCAGCCCGGCAGCTTCTACGCACTGCCGCAGTCGCCGCAGCTGTTCAAGCAGTTGCTGATGGCCGGCGGCATCGAGCGGTACTACCAGATCGCCCGCTGCTACCGCGACGAGGACTTCCGCGCCGACCGGCAGCCGGAGTTCACCCAGCTCGACATCGAGATGGCGTTCGTGAGCCAGGACGACGTGATCCTGCTCGCCGAGGAGATCCTGCACGCGCTGTGGCGCCTGGTCGGGCACGAGCTGACCACCCCGATCCCGCGCATGACCTACGCCGACGCGATGCGCCGCTACGGCTCCGACAAGCCCGACCTGCGTTTCGGCCTCGAGCTCGTCGAGTGCCGGGAGTTCTTCAAGGACACCACCTTCCGGGTGTTCCAGGCCGAGTACGTCGGCGCGGTCGTCATGCCCGGCGGCGCGAGCCAGCCGCGGCGCCAGCTCGACGCCTGGCAGGAGTGGGCCAAGCAGCGCGGCGCGAAGGGCTTGGCGTACGTGCTGGTCGGCGAGGACGGGGAGCTGTCCGGACCGGTCGCGAAGAACCTCACCGACGCCGAGCGCGAGGGCCTGGCCAAGCACGTCGGCGCCCAGCCCGGGGACTGCATCTTCTTCGCCGCCGGCGCCACCAAGCCCATGCGCGCGCTGCTCGGTGCCGCTCGCGGCGAGATCGCCCGCAAGCTCGATCTCATCGATCCCGACGACTGGAAGTTCGTGTGGGTCGTCGACGCCCCGCTGTTCGAGCCGGCCGCCGACGCCACCGCCTCCGGCGACGTCGCGCTCGGCAGCTCCGCATGGACGGCGGTGCACCACGCCTTCACCTCGCCGATGCCCGAGCACCTCGACACGTTCGACACCGATCCCGGCTCGGCCCTCGCCTTCGCCTACGACATCGTGTGCAACGGTCACGAGATCGGCGGCGGCTCGATCCGAATCCACCGCACCGACATCCAGCAGCGCGTGTTCAAGGTGATGGGCATCTCCGAGGAGGAGGCGAACGAGAAGTTCGGCTTCCTGCTCGAGGCATTCAAGTACGGCGCGCCGCCGCACGGCGGCATCGCCTTCGGGTGGGACCGCATCACCGCCCTGCTCGCCGGCGCGGACTCGATCCGCGAGGTCATCGCGTTCCCGAAGTCCGGCGGCGGTGTCGACCCGCTGACCGACGCTCCGGCGCCGATCACCCCCGAGCAGCGCAAGGAGTCCGGGATCGACTTCAAGCCGGAGCCGAAGAAGGCCGAGAAGTAGAGCACCGACAGGACCTCGTCGGCGGCGCCTGCCCACGGGCCGGCGCCGCCGCGGTGTCAGAGGGCAGCGCGCACGGCGGGGCACGGCCTGGCACAGTGACAGCAGGCGCCGGACGGACGGAGAGGGCGGCAACGGCATGACCGACATGGTCGCCACACAGTCGCTGCGAGCGCGGTACGCCCACCGCGGACCGGAATTCGACGAACTCTTCGACCCCGCGGGCGACGTCCGCGAGCACTGGGCCGAACTGGCGGAGGGGTTGCAGGCACGTGGCCCCCAGGCGCTGGCCCGCTACCGGCAGCGGGTGCGCCGGCTCGTCGACAACCACGGCATCACCTACACCCCCGTCGACGCCCGCACCGAGGAGACCGGTCCGGCCGCGCCGCACCGGTGGGAACTCGACGGGGTGCCGTTCGTCCTCTCCGCCGACGATTGGAGCACCCTCGAGCAGGGTCTGCTGCAGCGCTCACGGCTGCTCGACACGCTGCTCGCCGACCTGTACGGGCCGATGCGCACGCTCCGGGAGGGACTGCTGCCCCCGCAACTGGTGTTCGGCCATCGCGGCTACGTGCGGGCCGCGCACGGGCTCTCGCTCCCCGGGCCGCACCAGCTGTTCGTCCACGCAATCGACGTCGCCCGTGCCCGCGACGGCCGGTTCCGGGTGGTGCGGGACCACACCCAGGCCCCGTCCGGCGCCGGGTACGCCCTCGCAGACCGGCGGGTGACGGCACGCGCCATGCCCGACCTGTACCAGGCGACGAACCCACGGCCGCTGTCGCCGTTCGTCGAGGCGATGCGCCTCGCGCTGCGCGAGGCCGCACCCGCCGGCGCGGAGGACCCGGTGGTGGTCGTCCTCGGCCCGGGCGCACACTCGGAGACCGCCTTCGATCAGGCCCACATCGCGGGCGTCCTCGGGTTCCCGCTGGTCGAGGCCGCCGACCTGGTGGTGCGCGAGGGCCGGTTGTGGATGCGCTCGCTCGGCTCGCTCACCCGCGTCGACGTCGTGCTACGCCGCGTCGACGCCGCCTACGCGGACCCGCTCGACCTGCGGCCGGACTCGCGGCTCGGCGTGGTCGGGCTCGTGGAGGTGGTGCGGCGCGGCGCCGTCACCGTCGTCAACACCCTCGGCAGCGGGGTGCTCGAGAATCCGGCCCTGGCGGAGTTCCTGCCGTCGCTGTGCCGGGCGCTGCTGGACGAGGACCTGCTGCTCGAGCCGGTCCCCGCATACTGGGGCGGCACCCCGGCCGGGGTCGCGGCGCTGACGGAGAGGTTCGAGCAGCTGGTGCTGCGGTCGGCGGTCACCGCCCGGTCGGTGATGGTCGGCAGCCTCGACGCGCAGCAGCGCGAGGGCCTGCTCGCCCAGGTGCGAGCGCAGCCGGGGCGGTGGGTCGGCCAGGAGATTCCCGACCACTCGTACGTCCCGTCGCTGTCCGGAATCTCCGGCGGGCTCGGTGCCGCGCCGGTCGGCGTCCGACTGTTCACCGTCGCCCAGCGGGTCGGATTCACCCCCATGCCCGGTGGGCTCGGCGAGATCGTCGTCCCGGGCGCGACGCCGCGCACGCGGCCGCCGATGCGCGTCGTCGCCAAGGACGTGTGGGTGCGCACCGCCGCGCCCACGGCCACCACCGGCGCGACGGGCGTTCCGGCCGGGGACGAGGTGTCCACCTTCGCCGTGCCCCCCGTCGACGTCGTCGCCTCGCCTCGGGTGCTCAACGACCTGTTCTGGCTGGGCCGCTACGGCGAGCGTGCCGAGGACACCGCCCGCCTGCTCGTCGCGGTCCGCGAGCGCTACCAGGACTACCGCTTCCGGCCCTGGCTGCCGGGCAGCGAGTGCCTGCCCGTGCTGCTGTCGGCGCTCACCGCCGCGGCCCCCGGACCGGCGATCGCGGCGCAGCACACCGGTGCCGACGTCATGGACGACTACCACTCCGCCACAGCGGAATTCCGCTCCATGACCGTCGATCCGGAACGGCTCGGCTCGCTCGCCCAATCGTTCGCCGGACTCGACCAGGCGGCCCGGGCCGTGCGCGACCAGCTCTCCAACGACACGTGGGCCGTGCTCGCCGACGTCCAGCGCGCCCTCGACGCGCTCACCGAGGACCCCGACGACGACGGCTCCCTGCTCGGCGCCACCCAGTCCGCCGTCCTCGCCGGGATGCTCGCCCTGTCCGGGCTCGGGGCCGAATCGATGGTCCGTGACCTGGGCTGGCACGTGATGGACCTCGGCAAACGGATCGAGCGGGCGCTGTCGCTGACCACCCTGCTGGCGACCACCCTCACCGTCGCCCGCGACGCCGCCACCGACCGGGCGCTGATGGAGACGGTGCTCGGCGCCGCGGAGAGCTCGGTGACCTACCGCCGCCGCAACCACCGGGTGCGCCCGGCCGCCGTCGCGCAGCTGCTGCTGCTCGACACCACCAACCCCCGCTCGCTGGCGTGGGTGCTCGAACGCCTGCGCGAGAACCTGCGGGCGCTGCCCGACGCCTCCGGCTCGACCCGGCCCGAACGCCTCGCCGACGAGCTGCTGACCCGGCTGCGCCGGGTGGACCCGGTCGACCTCGAGACCGCCACCGACGGCGTCCGCCGCGAGCTCGCCGATCTCCTCGCGGCCGTCCACACCGGACTCGAGCAGCTGGCCGAGCAGCTGCTGCGCGGGCCGCTGTCGCTGCCCGGCGGCACCCGGCCGCTGTGGGGCGGCGCCCAGCGGAGGACCCTGCCGTGACCGATCCGCTCGACCCCGCCCGGCGCCGGTACCGCATCGTGCATCGCACCACCTACCGGTACTCCGGCGTGGTGACCTCCTCGTACGGCCGCGGCTACCTGCTGCCCCGCGACACCGACAACCAGCGGGTCGTCTTGAGCAGCGTCACCGTCGACCCCGCCCCGGCCGACACGTCGGTGGGGGCGGACCTGTGGGGCAACCGCGACGTCTACTTCCACGTCGCCGAGCCCCACGACACGCTCGTCGTCACCGCGGAGTCCGAGGTGACCCTGACCCCGCCGGATCCGGCGCGGCTGGTCGCCGGTCCCGCCGTCGCGCCGTGGGAGTCGGCGCGGCCGGTCGGCACGGCCGGCGCCCTGGCCACCGACTTCGTTCTGGACCTCGACCCGCCCGAGGTCGACGCCGAGGTACTCGCCTACGCCGCGCCCACCTTCCCTCCGGGCCGGCCGCTGGTCGAGGCGATCGCCGAACTCACCCACCGCATCTTCACCGACTTCGCCTACCACTCCGGATCGACGTCGGTGTCCACGCGCGTCGCCGAGGTCCTGGTCGCGCGCTCCGGCGTGTGCCAGGACTTCGCGCGCCTGGCCCTCGCCTGCCTGCGCGCGCACGGCCTCGCCGCCCGCTACGTGTCCGGCTACCTCGCCACCGATCCGCCCCCCGGACGCGAACGCATGGTGGGCGTCGACGCGACGCACGCCTGGGCGGCGGTGTGGCTGCCCGGCGACACGTGGCTCGCCTTCGACCCGACCAACGACCAGTTCGTGGACGAGCGGTACACCACCGTCGCGTGGGGCCGCGACTACGCCGACGTGCCGCCGCTGCGCGGGGTGATATACACCGAAGCCAAGGACAGCACCATCGACGTGTCCGTCGACGTGGCTCCGCTCGCGCCCACCGGCGGCGACCGCACCGACCCCGAACCGACAGGAGCGGCCGATGCGTGACTTCTCGTGCCCGATGTGCGGGCAGCAACTGACCTTCGAGAACTCGGTCTGCCTGCGCTGCGGCAGCGCAATCGGCTTCGACCTCGGCACCGTCTCGATGGTCGCGATCCTGCCCGAGGACGACGCCGACGGTCCGGCCTCCGGTGCGGTGCCGGCCCGCCGCTACCGGCTGTGCGACAACCTGCACCTGGCCCGCTGCAACTGGATCGTCGGCCGCGACGAGCCCGGCCTGTGCCGGTCGTGCCGGCTCACCCGCACCCGCCCGGCCGACGACGACACCGACGCGCTGGCCGCGTTCGCCGACGCCGAGGCCGCCAAGCGCCGGCTGATCGTCGAACTCACCGAACTCGGCCTGCCGCTCACCGGCCGCGACACCGACCCGGACACCGGCCTCGCGTTCGACCTGCTGTCGAGCCGCGACGAGCAGGTCCTCACCGGACACGCGTCGGGAGTGATCTCCCTCGATCTCGCCGAGGGCGACGACGTGCACCGCGAGCAGCTGCGGATCGAGATGGGCGAGCCGTACCGCACCCTGCTGGGCCACTTCCGGCACGAGATCGGGCACTACTACCAGATGGTCCTGATCGCCACCCCCGCCGTGCGGGCCCGGTTCGAGGCGCTGTTCGGCGATCCCGACGCGGACTACCAGGCGGCGCTGGACCGGCACTACTCCGAGGGAGCACCCGACGGGTGGGAGGACGAGTTCGTCTCCTCGTACGCGACGATGCATCCGGCCGAGGACTGGGCCGAGACGTTCGCGCACTATCTGCACATGCGGGACGCGCTGGACACCGCCGCCGGATTCGGATTCGCACCCGCCGGCGCCGCCCTGGACCGCCCCCAGCCCGGCCCGGCCGGCTTCGACAAACTCCTCGAGCGCTGGCTGCCGCTGGCCTGGTCGCTGAACATGGTCAACCGGTCGATGGGTCACACCGATCTGTATCCGTTCGTGCTACCCCCGCCCGTCTTGGTCAAGATGCGGTTCGTGCACGAACTGATCGTCGCCCGAACCGGGTAGATTGTCAGACGATGACTGCAACATTGGCGGAGCCCATGTCGGAAGTGGTGGAGGCGGCCGAAAAGCTGCTGACCCGGCGCACCGGCGCACCCGTGACCTTGGCCGATCCGGTGGATCTCGGCGGCAGTGGCCGCTCGGTGGTTCTGCGCGTGCGGGTCGCGGCGAACCCGTTCTCCCTGCCGCGCACCCTGGTGCTCAAGCAGGTGCCCCCGCGCGCCGAACGGCGGGTGGGCTTCCGTGGCGCCGCCACCGACGACGAGGTCGCGTTCCTGCGCGAGGCGGTGTCCTACCAGTTCGCCACCGCCCTGGCCAAGGACGACCGGCCGGGCGCCGAACTGCTGGCCTACGACTTCGAGTCGCGGCTGCTGGTGCTCAGCGACCTCGGCGACGCCACCCCGATCGCCACGCTGCTGCGCAGCGACGACACCGACACCGTCACCAACACCCTCATGGCGTTCGCCCAGGCCCTCGGCCGGATGCATGCCGCGACCGTCGGGCGCGAGGAGGACTTCGCCGCCCTGCTGCGCCGTGCCGAGGTGGCGCACTTCGCCGACGCCGTCGTCGAGCAGGCCACCGGCGCGCTGCGCGTCGTGCCCGACCGCTTCGCCACCGAGTTCGGCCTCGAGGTGCCGCAGAGCGTGATCGACCGCGCCGAGCGGGCCGCGAAGCTGTTCACCGCCGGCCGGTTCCGGGCCTTCAGCCCCTCGGACCTGTGCCCGGACAACATCGTCGTCGGCGACGAGGGCGTGCAGTTCCTCGACTACGAGTGGGGCGGCTTCCGCGACGCCACCCTCGACATCGCCTACGCCCTGACCTCCTTCCCGGCGTGCCTGTGCAAGGCGCCGCTCACGCTCGAGCGGGCCCGCGCGATGGCCGACGCGTGGCGGGCCGAGGTGGTGGGCATGTGGCCCTCGCTCGGCTTCGACGAGGTGCTCGCCGAGCGGCTGCTCGACGCGCAGCTCGCGTGGGTGTGGCTGAGCACCTACCTGTTCGTCCCCGAGGACCATGCCCGCATCGCGGCGGTGCGGGACCACCACCTGTCCGTGCCGTGGTCCGACGCGCTGCGCAGCCGCTGGTCGCTGCTCGCCGACTACGCCGCCGACACCGGACACGACGACGTCGCCGGGCATGCCCGAGACGTCCTCGAACGTCTCGAGCAGCGCGTCGGCGACTGACCGCGCTACGCCCGGGCCGTCACGCGCGGTATGCCCGGCCCGCCTACGGCGCGGTACGCGCGCAGATGGCCTCGACGAACCGGCCCACCTCCGACTCGGGCAGATGCGTGGCCAGGTCGGCCTCGCTGATCATGCCGATCAGCCGATGCTCCTCGACCACCGGCAGCCTGCGGATGCGGTGTTCCTCCATCATCGTCAGGACCCGGTCGACGTCCGCGTCCGCCTCGACCACGTAGGGCTTGCCCTGGGCGAGCTCACCGGCCGTCATGGAACTCGGGTCGCCGCCCGCGGCGACGCACTCGAGCACGATGTCGCGGTCGGTGATGATGCCGTGGAGCCGGTCGTCGTCGCCGCAGATCGGCAACGCGCCGATGTCCAGTTCCCGCATCCGCTGGGCCGCGGTCTCGAGGGTGTCGTGTTCGCCGATGCAGACCGCGTCGCGGTGCATGATGTCGCGTGCAGTGGTCATCACTGCCTCCTCCGTTGAAAACGGTTACTGCACTTCCATTGTCACGCGCGACGGCGACCGGCGGAAGGGCTGCGGAGGCATCGGGCTCACCCGGCGAAGGCGTGCGTCGCCGCGCGGCCGTCCCAGCCACCCGCCGGCCCGGCCAACCCGAACAGCGCCGCGACCGTCGGGGCGACGTCGAGGGTGCGCACGGGGTCGGCGACGGTGAGGCCGCGGCGGATACTCGCATGCCCGCCGGCGACAAAGAACGGGATCTCGACGGTCGCGGCGTGACCGTGATTGCCCGGAATCGGATTCGACAACGGGCTCGGATCGGAGAACCGCCACCCCGCGTCGCACAACGCCACCAGATCACCCGCGGCGGCGCCGAGACCCAGATCCGCACCCGCGTACAGTGCGGCCACGCCCGGGACGGCGGCGGCGACCTCCCGCATCCGCGCCACCGCGTCCACCCGGGCCGCCGGATCGCCGACCCAGTACAGCAGGTTCGCACCGCCGTTCTGGGCGGTGCGCACCGATCCGGCGAGCAGCGGGTCGGCGCCGAGCACGTCGACGAGGCCGATCAGCTGGTCCGGCGCCGACCAGTCCATCCCGTGGTCGGCCAGCACGATCAGCACCGACCGTTCCCACCGTCCCGTCGCGCGCAGGAACTCCACGAACCGGGCCACCTGCTCGTCCGCCGAGCGCAGCGCCGCGGTACGCGCGAGCCGCAGCGACGCGCCGAGTACGTCCAGGTGCCCGACGCGGTCCACGTCGCCGAGGTTGGTGAACGTGAACCGCGGCGACCGCTCCTCCACCACGGAGATCAGCGCGTCGACCGTGAAGCGGTCCGGCGCGTGTTCGGTGAGCGGCAGCAGCGGCACCGGATCCCACGCCACCGACGCGCGGCCGCCGAACAGGCCGTGCAGGTACCGCTTGGACAGCACGCTCGCGGTCGTCAGCCCCAGCTCGCGGGGCAGCCGGTCGAGCACCGTCCCGGCGCGCAGGTCGGTCGGCCGGTCGAGGTCCCGGGTGCGGCCGAGCACCGGGTCGAAGATCGAGTTGGCGGGCACGCCGGAGCGGTGCGGCAGCACACCGGTCATCATCGCCGCGTGGTTCGGCAGCGTCTCGGCCACCGAGATCGCCCGGGCCGCGGTGTACCGGGTGCCGGCGTCGGCGAGCGCGAGCAGATGCGGCGTGAGACCCGGCGCGAGCTCGTCCGGGCGCATCCCGTCGACGACGAGGACGTGCACGTCCGCGTCCGGGAGCAGCGCCGACGGCGTCGCCGCCCGGGCCGGAGCCGTGCCGATCAGGGCCGGAGCCGTGCCGATCAGGGCCGCGCCGGCCAGCACGGCCGTGCCGGCGAGCATCGTGCGCCGATCGATCGCTCCGGCGGGTGGCGTCACGGCCGGGCCTGCCGGCCGTGCGCACCCGGATCGAGCGCGGCCGCCGGCTCCAGCCGCGGCGTGCCGGCGGCGACCCGCCGGCTCGTGCCGTACCGCACGCCGGTGCCCGGGTCGGTCGGATCGAGCACGTACAGCCAGTCCATCTGCACCGCGTCGGGTGTCACGTCGAGGACACCGAAGCCGTGCGAGTCCAGTTCGACGTACCGGATGTGGTGGTTCGTCGCCAGCACCGCCGCCTCGATCGACGGGGTGACGGTGCGGGGCGCGACGCCCAGCATCTCGTCGATGTTCGCCGAGGTCACCGACGGCACCACCAGTTCGGTGGCCACGGTGCCCGCGCCGGGGTAGTTCGCGGCGTCGACGGGGATGTCGGCGGCCCACGACGAGTGGATGTCGCCGGTGAGGAACACCACGTCGCGGCCGGAGGCACGAATCGCGTCGAGCAGCCGTCGCCGGTCGGCGGGATAGCCGTCCCACTGGTCGACGTTGAACGGTGCCCCCGCCGCGGGGAGCCCCGCAACTGCGGTCAGCGCCGCCGTGGTCCGCTCGTCCAGGGGCGGCAGCAGCACCGGGGCGATCATCACCGGGTTCCCGATGAGCTGCCATCGCGTGCCCGAACTCGTCACGCCCGCGGTCAACCACGCCATCTGCTCCGCGCCGGTGATGGTGCGCGCCGGGTCGTCGATGCGGCGCCCGTGCACCTGCTCGGTGCGATAGCTGCGCAGATCCAGCATCGACAGCTCGGCCAGGTCCCCGAACTGCAGCCGCCGGTACAGCCGGGGCGCGTCGGCGGTGCCGCCCGGCCGGAGGGGCTGCCACTCCAGGTAGGCCTGCAGGGCCGCGGCCCGTCGCTCCGCCCAGGCTCCCTCGACGGCGGGGTCGTGGTTCTGGGCGCCGCCGGACCACGCGTCGTTGGCGCTCTCGTGGTCGTCCCACACCACGATCCACGGCAGCCGCGCGTGCAGCCGCTGCAGATCGGGATCGCTCTTGTACTGGCCGTGCCGGATCCGGTAGTCGGCGAGGGTGACGATTTCGTGCCGCGGGTCGTGCGGGCGCACCACCCGGTTGCCGCCGGAGGCGTATTCGCCCGTGCCGTACTCGTACAGGTAGTCGCCGAGGTGCACGACGGCGTCGAGGTCCGGGCGCGCCGCCAGGTGCCGGTAGACGCCGAAGAACCCGGCCTCCCAGTTCGAGCACGACACCACCGCGAACCGCAGCCGGTTCAGCTCGGCCCCCGGCCCGGGCGCGGTGCGGGTGCGGCCGACCGGGGAGGCCGCGTCGCCGGCGGTGAAGCGGTAGAAGTAGGCGGTGTCCGGCTCGAGGCCCGTCGCATCGACCTTGACCGTGTGGTCGGACGCGGGGGACGTCGTCACGGACCCCGAGGCCACCACGTCGCGGAGGTCGCCGTCGGTGGCGATCTCCCAGCGGACCGTCGTCGCGGCGCCGAGGCCGGAACCGGGCACGGCGTCCGGGGCGGGCGTGATGCGGGTCCACAGGATCACCCGGTCGGGTAGGGGATCGCCGGAGGCCACGCCGTGCGCGAACACGACGCTCTCCGCCGCGGCGGGGGAGACGGAGACGGCCGCCAGGGCCGCGGCGCCGAGGGCGACGCCGCCCGCGCGCAGCGCGGTCCGTCGCGACACGACACGGGTTTCGGTGGGAGGCACCGGACGATCAGATCAGCGTCCCCCGCGATGAGGCAAGTACCGCGACGGAATGTCCCGAACGTTCACGGCCGGTTTCACGCGCCGTCGGCCCGACCCGCCGTCGGGCCGGGACGGTAGCGTCGTGGGGTGAGCACCTTCTTCGGAGCGGAGGAACCAGCCGGACCGGACGCCCTGTTCGAGACCCCCCGCCCGACCGAGCCCGACCCCGCACCCGTACCACCGGCGTCGCGCCCGTCCCGCGGTGCCGGACCGAACGCGCCGCTCGCCGCGCGGATGCGCCCGGCCGACCTGAGCGAAGTCGTCGGCCAGCAGCACCTGCTCGCCCCCGGTGCGCCGCTGCGCCGCCTCGTCGAGGGCTCCGGCGCCGCGTCCGTCGTGCTCTACGGCCCGCCGGGGACCGGCAAGACCACCCTGGCCTCCCTCATCTCCGGTGCCACCGGCCGCCGCTTCGAGGCGCTGTCCGCGCTGTCGGCCGGCGTCAAGGACGTGCGGGCCGTGATCGACCTGGCCCGTCGCCGCCTGGGCGCCGGTGAACAGACCGTGCTCTTCATCGACGAGGTGCACCGCTTCTCCAAGACCCAGCAGGACGCGCTGCTCGCCGCGGTGGAGAACCGGATCGTGCTGCTCGTGGCGGCCACCACCGAGAATCCGTCGTTTTCCGTCGTCGCCCCGCTGCTGTCCCGCTCGCTGGTGCTGCAGCTGCAGCCGCTGGGCCCGGACGACATCCGGGCGCTGCTCGAGCGGGCCCGCACCGACGAACGCGGTCTCGGCGGCGGTGTGGAGATCACCGACGACGCGCTCGACCACCTGGTGCGCCTCGCGGGCGGAGACGCACGTCGCGCGCTGACCGCGCTCGAGGCGGCGGCCGAGACCGCGCTCGACCGCGGCGGTACGGGCGCGACGATCGACCTGCCGACCGTCGAGTCGAGCATCGACAAGGCCGCGGTGCGCTACGACCGCGACGGCGACCAGCACTACGACGTCGCGAGCGCGTTCATCAAGTCGCTGCGCGGCTCCGACGTCGACGCGGCGCTGCACTATCTCGCGCGGATGATCGTCGCGGGGGAGGACCCGCGGTTCATCGCGCGGCGGCTGATGATCCAGGCCAGCGAGGAGGTCGGCATGGCCGATCCCACCGCGCTGCAGACCGCGACGGCGGCCGCGCAGGTCGTGCAGCTCGTCGGCATGCCCGAGGCGCAGCTCGCCCTGGCGCAGGCCACCATCCACATCGCGACCGCGCCCAAGTCGGGTGCGGTGACCGCCGCGCTCGGCGCCGCGATCGCCGACGTCAAGGCCGGCCGGTCCGGGTCGGTGCCGGCGCTTCTGCGCGACGGTCACTACGCCGGCGCCCAGAAGCTCGGTAACGCCGTCGGCTACCGCTACCCGCACGACCACCCCGACGGTGTGCTGGCGCAGCAGTACGCGCCGGACGAACTCGTCGGCGTCGACTACTACACCCCGACCGGCCACGGCGCCGAGCGCGAGCTGGCGCAGCGGGTGCCCAAGCTGCGACGGATCGTGCGCGGCGAACGGTAGGGCACCGCGTGCGCCGCAGGTCGCGCGGCAGTCCCCGAGCGAATGAACCATGCCGTCGGACTACGGAGGTGAACGATACATTCGCTCGCCCCCCGGCGGGGGACGGAGCGGCGCGGGTGGCGAGAACGGCCACCGTCGCCCGCGCGATAAGCTGAACGATGGCCGATTCGCCGTGCCCGCGCGGGTTCGGCAGCCCACACCGTCAGACAAAGAGGACCATCGACGTGCAGACCCACGAGATCCGCAGGCGCTTTCTCGACCACTTCGTGAAGGCCGGCCACACCGAGGTGCCCAGCGCGTCGCTGATCCTCGCCGACCCGAACCTGCTGTTCGTCAACGCCGGCATGGTCCCGTTCGTGCCCTACTTCCTCGGCCAGCAGACCCCGCCGTTCAGCACCGCGACATCGGTGCAGAAGTGCGTGCGCACCCTCGACATCGAGGAGGTGGGCATCACCACCCGGCACAACACGTTCTTCCAGATGGCGGGCAACTTCTCGTTCGGCGACTACTTCAAGGAAGAGGCGATAGGCCATGCGTGGTCGCTGCTGACCAGCCCCGTCGAGGACGGCGGCTACGGCATCGATCCCGAGAAGCTCTGGGCGACGGTGTATCTGGACGACGACGAGGCGTACTCGATCTGGCACGACAAGATCGGTGTCCCCGCCGAGCGCATCCAGCGTCGCGGCATGAAGGACAACTACTGGTCCATGGGTATCCCCGGCCCGTGTGGCCCCTGCTCGGAGATCTTCTACGACCGCGGCCCCGAGTACGGCGCCCCGGGCGGCCCGGAGGCCGACGAGGACCGCTACATCGAGATCTGGAATCTCGTGTTCATGCAGAACGAGCGCGGTGAGGGCGGCGCCAAGGAGGGCTACCCGATCCTCGGGCCGCTGCCGAAGAAGAACATCGACACCGGCATGGGCGTCGAGCGCGTCGCGTTCCTGCTCCAGGGCGTCGAGAACGTCTACGAGACCGACCTGCTGCGCCCGGTCATCGACAAGGCCGCCGAGCTGACCGGCAGCGTCTACGGCGCCGACCACGCCTCCGACGTGCGGTTCCGCGTCATCGCCGACCACGCCCGCACCGCCGCGATGCTCATCGTCGACGGCGTCAACCCCGGCAACGACGGTCGTGGCTACGTGCTGCGCCGCCTGCTGCGCCGGATCGTGCGCTCGGCCCGGCTGCTCGGCGCCGACACGCCGACGATGGCCGAGTTCATGGCCGTCGTGCGCGACACCATGAGCCCGTCCTACCCGGAACTGGCCACGGACTACTCGCGCATCGAGACCGTCGCCGTCGGCGAGGAGACCGCATTCCTCAAGACCCTGGGCACCGGCAGCAAGCTGTTCGAGGGCGCGGTCGAGACCGCGAAGGCGCAGGGCAGGTCCGTCCTCGGCGGCACCGAGGCCTTCACCTTGCACGACACCTACGGGTTCCCCATCGATCTGACGCTGGAGATGGCCTCCGAGGCGGGCCTGACCGTCGACGAGGACGGGTTCCGTTCCCTCATGGCCGAGCAGCGCCAGCGCGCGAAGGACGACGCCCGCGCCCGCAAGCACGCCCACGCCGACCTGACCGTCTACAAGGAGCTGCTCGACCGCGGCCCCACGGAGTTCACCGGCTTCACCGAGCTGGTGACCGAGGCGACGGTGCTGGCCGTCATCACCGGCGGCGAGCGGCTGCACGCGGCGCAGGCCGGCCAGGACGTCGAGCTGATCCTCGACCGCAGCCCCCTCTACGCCGAGTCCGGCGGCCAGATCGCCGACGTCGGCACCATCACCGCCGGCGGCCTGCGCATCAAGGTCAACGACGTCCAGAAGATCGCCAAGCAGCTGTGGGTGCACAAGGTGACCGTGCTCGAGGGACAGGTCATCGAGGGCGATGCCGTGCTCGTGCAGGTCGACCCGGCCTGGCGCAAGGGCGCCACCCAGGGCCACTCGGGTACCCACCTGGTCCACGCCGCGCTGCGTGAGGTCCTCGGCCCCAACGCCGTGCAGGCCGGCTCGCTGAACAAGCCGGGCTACCTGCGGTTCGACTTCTCCTGGCCCGGCGCGCTCAGCGAGCAGCAGAAGACCGACATCGAGGCCGTCACCAACGAGGCCGTCGCCGCGAACTATCCGGTGAACACCTTCGTCACGGACCTGGACAAGGCCAAGAAGATGGGCGCGATGGCGCTCTTCGGCGAGAACTACGGCGACGAGGTCCGCGTCGTGGAGATCGGCGGCCCGTTCTCGATGGAGCTGTGCGGCGGCACCCACGTCGAGCACTCCTCCCACGTCGGCACCGTCACCCTGCTCGGCGAGCAGTCCGTCGGTTCGGGCGTGCGCCGCGTCGAGGCGTACGTCGGCCTGGACTCGTACCGGCACCTGGCCAAGGAACGGGCGCTGCTCGCGGGTCTCTCCTCGACGCTGAAGGTGCCCTCCGAGGAGGTGCCCGCACGGGTCGAATCCCTGATCGAGCGGCTGAAGGTGGCCGAGAAGGAGCTCGAACGCACCCGCGCCGCCGCGGTGCTCGCCTCGGCCGGCACCTTCGCCGAGAAGGCGCAGCGCACCGGGGATCTTCTCGTCGTCGCCGAGACCGCCCCCGAGGGCGTGGCCGGGAACGACCTGCGCAGCCTCGCCTCCGACGTCCGCGGCCGGCTCGGCAGCGAGCCCGCCGTGGTGCTGCTGCTCGGTTCCGCCGACGGCAAGGTGCCGTTCGTCGTCGCCACCACCAAGGCGGCCCAGGCGAGGGGCATCAAGGCCGGCGACCTGGTGTCGAGCTTCGGGCCCGCCATCGGTGGCCGCGGCGGCGGCAAGCCCGACATGGCGCAGGGATCCGGATCCGATCCGGCCGGGATCCCTGTGGCGCTGACCGCGTTCCGGGCCCGGCTGAGCGAGCTGGCCGGCTGATCGTGGCCGACTTCGCCGGTCCCGACCGTCCGGGCGTCGACGACCCCGGCCGCGGCCGCCGCATCGGCATCGATGTCGGAAGTGTCCGAATCGGGGTCGCCTCGTCCGACCCTGACGGCATCCTGGCCACTCCGGTCGAGACCGTGCCCCGCTCGAAGGAACGCGGGTCCGACGCGCCGGATATCCGGCGCATTGTGGACATCGTCACGGAGTACGAGGCCGTGGAGGTTATCGTCGGACTGCCGCAGACCCTGCGCGGGGAGCCCGGCAAGGCCGCGAAACTGGCCCGTGATTTCGCGGGACGGCTGCGCCGGCGCCTGACCGGGATCCCCGTGCGGATGGCCGACGAACGATTCACGACGGTCACTGCGGCGCGGGCGCTCCGCGAGAGCGGAGTCAGCGCGCGCGGTGCGCGGCCGGTGATCGACCAGGCCGCCGCCGTCGCCATCTTGCAGGGTTGGTTGGACGAGCGGAGTGCAGTTGTGAACGTGGCCGAGGACGGCAAGCCGGGGAGCGGGCAGTGAGCCGGCACGGGCGGCCGGACGACGAGTCCACCGGGGCGGACCACGACTTCCCCGGGGGGCGCTCCGGCTTCGGACCCGCGCAGCAGGACGAGTGGTACCGGCCGCGGCACGGTTCTCCGGGGCCCGACGTCCCGGAGCCGCCGGCCCCGGCCGGGGCCGGCTACCGATACGAGCACCCACCGCATCCGGCCGCCGGACATCCCTTCGACGACGCGCCGACCACTGAGCACGTCTACCGGCTCGACGACTACGCCCCCGGCGCCCCGTCGCAGCCCGACCCCCGCCACGACCGGCAGGACCTCGATCCCCACGGCCGGACTCCCACCGACGGCCCGGGCCACGACACCTTCGAGGCCCGGGCCCACGAGACGCAGGGCTACGAGACGCAGGGCTACGAGCCCCGGGACTACGACCCCCGCGACCACGACGGGTACGACCCCGAGCCGGGGGCCTACCGGTACGACGACTACGAGCAGCGGCCGGCCTACGACGAGGCGGGCTACGACCAGTTCGGCTACGCCGCGGTGGACGACGACCCCCGCGGATACGCCGAGACGCCGGCCGCAGGGCGGGACTGGACCGACTCCGCCGACCGCGCCGCCCCCGAAACCGTCGGGGTGTCCCCGGCCCGCCGGGCCCACGCCCACTCGGCCCGGGCCCGCCGCACCCGCGGCCGGATCGTCGGGATCCTCGCCGTCGCGGCCGTGCTGGTCCTGCTCCTCGGCGGCGGATTCTTCGCCTACCAGAAATTCACCGGCCCGGACCTGCCGCCCGACTACACCGGTGCGGGCGGTCCCGCCGTCGTGGTGCAGGTGCACCCGGGCGACACCGCCGAGCAGATCGGCGCCGCCTTCAAGGAGGCGGACATCGTCGCCAGCTCCGATGCCTTCTACAACGCCGCCGTCCAGGACCCCGGCATGAACTCGCTGCAGCCGGGCTTCTACTCGATCGCCAGCCGGCTTCCCGCCCGCGAGGCCGTCGCCGCCCTGGTCGACCCCGCGAACCGGGTGGGGGCGGTGGTGATCTCCGAGGGCCGGCAGTTGCACGACATCCGCGACGTCAACACCGGCGCGGTGCGCAAGGGCATCTACACCCTCATCGCGGAGGCCAGCTGCCTCGACCGCGACGGGCAGCGCACCTGCCTGACGTACGAGGAGCTCGACGCGGCCGGCGCGAGCACCGACCTCGCCGCGCTCGGCGTGCCGGAATGGGCGCGGGGCGCGGTCGCGAACGTGCCCGACCGCAACCGTCAGCTCGAGGGGCTCATCGCGGCGGGCCGCTGGGACTTCGACCCCAGTGCCGGGGCCGCCGAGATCCTGCGGTACCTCGTCTCCACCAGCGCGCAGCGCTACGACGAGACCGGCATCACCCAGGCCGCGGCGAAGGTCGGGCTGACCCCGTACGAGATGCTCGTCGCCGCGTCCCTCGTGGAACGCGAGGCGCTGCCGGACGACTTCGCGAAGGTCGCGCGGGTGATCCTCAACCGCCTGAAGATCGGGCAGCCGCTGCAGTTCGACTCGACGGTCAACTATGCCCTCGACGAAACCGAGCTGGCGACCACCGACGCCGACCGGGCGCAGGTCACCCCCTGGAACACGTACGCGAGCCCCGGACTGCCCGCCACGCCGATCTCGTCGCCGAGCATCGAGGCGCTGCAGGCCGTGGAGAACCCGGAGGCGGGGGACTGGACGTACTTCGTGACCATCGACGCCCAGGGCACGACCCTGTTCACCAACAGCTACGACGAACACCTGACGAATACGCAGCAGGCTCTGGAAAGCGGAATCCTCGACAGTGGCAGATGACATCGTGACCGGCGGCCGCAAGGCCGCGGTCCTCGGCAGCCCCATCGCGCATTCGAAGTCCCCGCTGTTGCACCTGGCGGCCTACCGGGCGCTGGGGCTGACGGACTGGACGTACGAGCGCATCGAATGCACCGGCGAGCAGCTGCCGGCGCTGGTGGCCGGGCTCGGCCCCGAGTGGGTCGGGGTGTCGGTGACGATGCCCGGCAAGTTCGCGGCGCTCGAGTTCGCCACCGAGCGTACCGACCGGGCGGTGCTGATCGGCTCGGCGAACACCCTGGTGCGGACCGCGGACGGCTGGCGGGCCGACTGTACCGACGTCGACGGCGTCACCGGCGCGCTGCGCGCCGCCGGCGTCGGGGATCTGACCGGCGCCTCGGCGGTGGTGGTCGGGGCCGGGGGGACGGCGCGCCCGGCCCTCGTGGGGCTCGCCGAGCTCGGGGTCACGTCGGTGACCGTCGTCGCCCGCAGCGAGCTCCGGGCCGCCGAGACATTCGACTGTGCCGAGGCGGTAGGCATGAAGCCGCGCTGGCTGCCGTTCGACGCCCCGGAACTCGGGGAGGTGTGCGCGTCCGCGGGCGCGCTGGTGAGCACCGTGCCGGCGGCGGCGGCCGCGCCCTACGCGCAGCAGCTCGGCCGCGCGCCGTTCGTCCTCGACGCGATCTACGACCCGTGGCCCACGCCGCTCGCCGAGGCCGCCGCGGCGCACGGCTCGGTCGTCGTGGGTGGCCTGCAGATGCTGCTGCACCAGGCGTTCGGCCAGGTCGAGCAGTTCACCGGCCGGCCGGCCCCGCGGGAGGCGATGGCGGCGGCCGTCGCCGGCTGAACCACCGGTAGGTGCTACCGTCCGGTTGCACATCGTCCGGGTAGGTGCAACCATGAAGTTGCATGTCATCGGACGAGGAGGTTCCCATGGACACGCCGGACCGCATCGAACGGGAGATCCGCATCGAGGCGCCCGCCGCTCGGGTGTGGCAGCTCGTCGCCCGGCCCGGCTGGTGGATCGGCGACGGCGACCGTTCCGGGCACACCGTGACCACCGACGGCGACCTGATCGTCGTCCACGACCCGCGGTACGGGAAGTTCCCGATGTACCGGGTGGCGTCCGATGAGCCCCGATACCTCGCGTACCGCTGCTCGGCGGTGATCGACGAGCCGCCCCGTGACGGCGCCGCCACCCTCGTCGAGTTCTTCCTCACCGAGGTGGGCGGCGGCACCGTCCTGCGCGTCGTCGAGAGCGGGTTCGGCGCCCTGGACGGGACCCCGGCACAGCGCCGCGGGGCGTTCGAGGGCAACACCGACGGCTGGCGGCAGCAGCTCGACATCGCCAAACGGGACGTCGAGAGTGCCTGACCCCGCCGATTCCGCCGTCGGCGCGGTGCTCGCGGCGCTGGCCGACCCGACCCGCCGGCTCATCCTCGGCACGCTCGCCGAACTGGGGAGGGCCAGCGCCACCACGCTCGCCGGGCGGGTCCCGGTCTCGCGCCAGGCGGTGGTCAAGCAACTCCAGATCCTCGAGACCGCGGCCCTGGTCGACGCCGCCCGCGCCGGCCGGGAGGTGCTCTACACCCCGCGCCCCGAGACCCTGGACGGCTCGGCCCGGTGGCTCGCCGAGCTGGCCGACGCCTGGGACCGCCGTCTCGGGGCGGTGAAACGCGCCGCCGAAGAGGGCCGGCCCTCCCGCTGACCGGCGGAGGAAGAAAATTCCGCGCCGGATGTCGATCCACCCGCCGGCCGTTCGTGTACAGGTTGGATCACCGGCACCGGGCCGGGGACCGCCACCGCGAGGAGGATCGGCCATGACCCAGTACCTGCTGAGCATCTACCAGCCCGACGGTGACCCGCCGCCGCCGGAGTTTCTCGACCCGATCATGCGCGACGTCGAGGCCGTCGATGCCGAGATGCGTGCCGCCGGCGCCTGGGTGTTCGCCGGGGGACTGCACCCCCCGAGCACCGCCACCGTGCTCCGGCTCGCGGGCGACGGCATCCTCACCACCGACGGCCCGTACCTCGAGGGCAAGGAACACATCGGCGGGTTCACCGTGATCGAGGCGCCCGACCTCGACGCCGCCCTGGAGTGGGGCCGCAAGCTCGCCCGCGCGATCACGCTGCCGATCGAGGTGCGGCCGCTGCAGGGCGGGCACTGCGGGTGACACGCCCGTGCCCGAGGTGACGGACGCGGAGATCGCGCGCGTGTTCCGCGCCGAACACGGCCGTGCGGTCGCCGCGCTCGTCCGCGCCTTCGGGGACATCGACCTGGCCGAGGAATCCGTGCAGGACGCGTTCGCCGTCGCCGTCGCCCGGTGGCCGGTCGACGGGCTGCCGCCGAGCCCGGCCGGGTGGATCGTCACCACCGCCCGGCGCCGCGCGATCGACCGGATCCGCCGGGAGAAGGCCCGCGCCGGCAAGCACGCCGAGGCCGCCCGGCTGCACGAATCCGGGGACACCGCCGTCGACGGCGAGGAGACCGTCGTGCCCGACGACCGGCTGCGCCTGATCTTCACGTGTTGCCATCCCGCGCTGGCGCCCGCCGCCCGCGTCGCCCTCACGCTGCGGTTGCTCGGCGGCCTGACCACGGCCGAGATCGCCCGGGCCTTCCTCGTCCCGGAGACGACCATGGCGCAGCGGCTGGTGCGCGCCAAGGGCAAGATCCGCGACGCCCGGATCCCGTACCGCGTTCCGGACCCCGGTGAGCTACCCGCCCGCCTCGGCTCCGTGCTCGCCGTCGTCTATCTCGTCTTCACCGAGGGGCACACCGCGGCCGGTGGGGACCGGCTGGTCCGCGACGACCTGTGCACCGAGGCGATCCGGCTCGCCCGCCTGCTGGCCGAGCTCATGCCCGACGAACCCGAGGTGCTGGGCCTGCTCGCGTTGCTGCTGCTCGCCGACGCGCGACGACCGGCCCGCACGAACGCCGCCGGGAATCTGGTGCCCCTCGCCGAGCAGGACCGCGGGCTGTGGGACCGCGACCGGATCGCCGAGGGACAGGCCCTCGTCCGGCGCTGCCTGCGGCTCGGGCGGCCCGGCCCGTACCAGATCCAGGCCGCGATAGCCGCCGTCCACGGCGATGCCGCCACGGTCGAGACGACCGACTGGCGGCAGGTCGTCGCGCTCTACGATCAGCTGCTCGTCGTCGCACCCACCCCGGTCGCCGCCCTGCACCGGGCAGTCGCGGTGGCCGAGGTCGACGGCCCCGCCGCGGGTCTCGCCCTCGTCGACACCCTCGACCTGGACCGCTACCACCTGTTCCACGCGGTGCGCGCCGACATGCTCCGCCGGCTCGGCCGCATCCCGGAGGCCGCCGCGGCGTACGACGCGGCGCTCGCGCGGACCGCCAACGCCGCCGAGCGCGGCTTCCTGCAGCGCCGTCGCGCCGAGCTCAGCTGACCGGCGACTCCTCCGCCGGCGGCCCGGTCCTGCCGTTCTGCCACGGCCACCGGCCGGAGATCTCGAGCTGCAGGGACCAGCTCAAGAAGGTCCGGATGAGGACGATGACCGCCAGTACCCCTACCGAGGTGAAGGTGGGGGTGACGGCGACCGTCTTGATGATGTCCGCGGCCACCAGGAATTCGAGACCGAGCAGGATCGACCGCCCGAGATCGCGCCGATAGCGTTCGTAGATCGGTGCGGCGGCGGAGCGGCGCCAGGACCGCACGGCGACCCAGCTCGCCACCGCCGCACCGACGACGATCACCGCCACCCCGACCACGTCGACGGCGCCGCCGACGGTCTCGAGCACGCGGGACAGCTCCATGCGAACCTCCGGGGTGCGGACGGGACGATTCGGTCATGTTCGCAGGTCCGGCTCGATCCGTCCCGGCAACCGGTTGTCCACACCCGGACCGGTTATCCACAGATTCTGCCTGCGGGCGGCGAGATCGCCGTGCCGGCGCCGCGCGCGCGGCACGCTGCCGCCATGACCGTATTGCTGTTCGCCGTGCTCGGCGCCGCGGCCGGTGCCGGCGCGCACCGCCTCGTCGCCCGCCTCGCCGGGCGCCACCCACCGCGCGGGGTGTGTGAGGCCGCCGCCGCGGCCGGCGGCGCCGTGGCCGTGCTCGCCACCGCCACGGCACCGGGTGCGGCCGCCGTCGCGGCGCTGATCTGGTGGTGTGTGTGCCTGAGCGCGGCCGACCTGTCGGCGCGGCGGCTGCCGAACGTCCTGACGGTGCCGGGCGCCGCCGTCGTCCTCGCGGTCGCCGCAGGAGCGGGACACGCGGCCCCTGCGCTCGCCGGGGCGGTCCTGCTGGCCGGGCCGTACCTGCTCGCTCACCTGGCCGCCCCGCGGAGTCTCGGCGCGGGCGATGTGAAGCTCGCCGCCGGGCTGGGGGCGGCCGCGGGCGCGAACGGCGCGGCCGCGTGGACGACGGCGGCCCTGCTGCCACCGCTGCTCACCGCCGCGGCGGGCGCCGTCGTCGTCGGCGCGGGTTGGGTACGGGCACATCGCCGCCCGCGCGGTGTGGTGCTGCCGCACGGGCCGTCGATGTGCGCGGCGGCCGTCGCCGCGGTCCTGGCGGCGGGTTGACCGGGGCGGCGTCCTGCCGGTGGCGGTGCACGTGGAAGGATGGGATTGTGCTGCGCTGGATAACTGCTGGAGAGTCCCATGGTCCCGCCCTCGTCGCGATGCTCGAGGGGATGGTCGCCGGCGTCGAGGTGACGTCGAGCGACATCTCGGAGCAGCTGGCGCGGCGCCGCCTCGGCTACGGCCGCGGCGCGCGCATGAAATTCGAGGCCGACAAGGTCACCATCCTCGGCGGCGTCCGGCACGGCCACACCCTCGGCGGCCCGGTGGCCATCGAGATCGGCAACACCGAGTGGCCCAAGTGGGAGACCATCATGTCCGCCGACCCGGTGGACGCCGAACTGCTCGCCGGGCAGGCCCGCAACGCGCCGCTGACCCGTCCGCGACCCGGCCACGCCGACTACTCCGGCATGCTCAAGTACGGCTTCGACGACGCCCGGCCCGTCCTCGAGCGCGCCAGCGCCCGGGAGACTGCGGCCCGCGTCGCCGCCGGCACCGTGGCCCGCAACTTCCTGCGCCAGGTGTTCGGCGCCGAGGTCGTCTCGCATGTGATCTCCATCGGCGCGTCCGAACCCTACGTGGGGGTGGAGCCGACCGGCGCCGACCTCGCCGCCATCGACGCCAGCCCGGTGCGGGCCTTCGACAAGTCGGCCGAGGAGTCGATGATCGCCGAGATCGAGGCCGCCAAGCGCGACGGTGACACCCTCGGCGGTGTCGTCGAGGTCGTGGTGCACGGCTTGCCCGTCGGTCTCGGCTCGTTCATCAGCGGTGCCGACCGGCTCGACGCCCGGCTCGCCGCGGCCCTCATGGGCATCCAGGCCATCAAGGGCGTCGAGGTCGGCGACGGCTTCGAGACCGCCCGCCGCCGCGGCAGCGTCGCCCACGACGAGATGCGGCCCGGCCCCGACGGCGTGCTCCGCTCGACCAACCGGGCCGGCGGCCTCGAGGGCGGCATGACCAACGGCGAGGCGCTGCGGGTGCGGGCCGCGATGAAGCCCATCTCCACGGTGCCGCGCGCCCTCGCCACCGTCGACATGTCGTCCGGCGAGGAGGCCGTCGCGATCCACCAGCGCTCCGACGTGTGCGCCGTGCCCGCGGCCGGCGTCGTGGCCGAGGCGATGGTGGCGCTCGTCGTGGCGCAGGCCGCGCTCGAGAAGTTCGGGGGCGACTCGATCGACGAGACCCGCACCAACGTCCGCAACTACCTCGAGGCCGTCGCGGCCCGGGTGCCACGGTGACGACATGACGCCACGCGCAGTTCTGATCGGGCCGCCCGGGGCCGGCAAGTCGACCATCGGCCGCCGGCTCGCCCAAGCCCTCGACCTGCCGTTGCTCGATACCGACGCCGAGATCGAGCGCACCACCGGGCGCACGATCCCGGACATCTTCGGCACCGACGGCGAACCGGCGTTCCGGCGGATCGAGGAAGAGGTGGTGGCCGACGCGCTCGCCCGTCACGACGGGATCGTCTCGCTCGGCGGCGGCGCGATCCTGTCCGAGCGCACCCGCGCCCTGCTCGAGGGGAGGACGGTGATCTACCTCGAGATCAGCGTCGCCGAGGGCCTGCGCCGCACCGGGACCAACACCACGCGGCCGCTGCTCGCCGGGGCGGATCCCGCGGCGAAGTACCGGGAGCTGATGCGCCGGCGCCGCCCGCTGTACCGGCAGGCGGCCACCATCCGGGTGCGCACCGACGGGCGCAGCCCCGGCCGCGTGGTGCAGCAGGTCCTTGCCAAACTGGAGGCGCAGACGGATCTGGCCGCCACCGGTGCCCACCCGTCCGCTGCCAGCGGGACCAGTACAGAGAATCGGAGCAATCAACCGTGACCGAACCGGTACGCGTCGACGTCCAGACGGCCCAGCCCTACCCGGTGATCATCGGCCGAGGCCTGCTCGGTGAGCTCGTCGACGAACTCACCGGCACCCGCACCGTCGCGATCCTGCACCAGCCGCCGCTCGCGGAGACCGCCGAGGCGGTGCGCACCGCGTTGGCGGAGAAGGGGATCGACGCCCACCGGGTCGAGATCCCCGACGCCGAAGACGGCAAGGACCTCGCCGTCGCGGGATTCTGCTGGGAGGTGCTCGGGCGCATCGGGTTGACCCGCAGCGACGCGATCGTCAGCCTCGGCGGGGGAGCGGCCACCGACCTGGCCGGGTTCGTCGCCGCGACGTGGATGCGCGGGGTGCGGATCGTGCACGTGCCCACCACGCTGCTCGCGATGGTCGATGCCGCGGTCGGCGGCAAGACCGGCATCAACACCGACGCCGGCAAGAACCTCGTCGGCGCCTTCCACGAGCCGTCCGCGGTGCTCGTCGATCTCGCGACCCTCGAGACGGTGCCGCGCAACGAGATCGTCGCCGGCCTCGCCGAGGTCGTCAAGACCGGCTTCATCGCCGACCCGAAGATCCTCGAGCTGATCGAGGCCGACCCGGAGGCCGCGCTCGACCCGGCGGGAACGGTGCTGCCCGAACTGATCCGACGCTCGATCGAGGTCAAGGCGAAGGTCGTCGCCGCGGACCTCAAGGAGTCGAGCCTGCGCGAGATCCTCAACTACGGGCACACCCTCGGGCACGCCATCGAACGGCGCGAACGCTACCGGTGGCGTCACGGCGCCGCTGTCGCCGTCGGCCTGGTCTTTGCCGCCGAGCTGGGCCGCCTCGCGGGGCGCCTGGACGACGCCACCGCCGACCGGCACCGCAGCATCCTCGAGCTCGTCGGGCTGCCCACGACCTACGACGCCGACGCCTTCCCGCAGCTGCTCGAGGGCATGCAGTCCGACAAGAAGAGCCGCGCGGGCATGCTCCGGTTCGTCGTCCTCGACGGCCTCGCCAAGCCCGGCAGGCTCGAGGGACCGGATCCGTCGCTGCTCGCGGCGGCGTACTCGGCCGTCGCGCGGGAGGGGACCGCCGACCCGGGCACCGTGCTCCTGTGATCCGCTGAGCCCCCTCGACGGGCCGGCGCACCGAAGGGTGCGCCGGCCCGTTCCATTTTTCCGGGATCCCTCGGCTTACTCGGCCAGAGGTAATTCGAACCGGACGGAATCAAAGAATTTTCCGAATCGAAGGTCGCGGCCCCACCGGACGGCCGACCGCAGCCACGGAAATGAAAGACTTTTCGCCGCAACGTGTTCGGATTCGCCCTCGGCTCTTCGTTGATTTCCGGGTGGTACCGGCCGTACGATTCCCGTCATGATGAACGCTCAGCAGGTCACGACGACGCCGGATGCCTTCCGGCGCCGCGTCGCTCACTGCTGACCCACCACGCGAGCCCCGGGAGTCGACGTCCCGGGGCTTTCGTCGTGTTCGGGCACGTCGCTTCCTCTCGCCGACACGAGAGTCGAGGAACGGATCATGAACGGTGCAGATCACCGAGTGCTCGGTCGCGAACTCGAAATGTTCGCCACCGCACCGATAGTGGGTGCGGGCCTTCCGCTGTGGCTGCCGGACGGTGCGGTGATCCGTGCCGAACTCGAGGCCTTCGCCGCCGAGGTGGCGGCCGAAACCGGCTGTCGCCGCGTCTACACCCCGGTGCTCGCCAAGAAGGAATTGTTCGTCCGGTCCGGCCACTGGTCCAAATTCGCCGACGACATGTTCCCCGAGATGCGGGTCGGAGGCGAGAGTTTCGTTCTCCGGCCCGCCAATTGCCCCCACCACGCCCAGATCTTCGCCTCGCGGGGCCGCAGCTACCGCGACCTGCCGATCCGCCTGTCGGAGCTGGGATCGATGTTCCGCAGCGAACTGTCCGGCGTGCTCGCCGGCTTGAGCCGGGTCCGGCAGATCAGTCTCGACGACGCGCACGTGTTCTGCGCGCCCGAACAGGTCGGCGCGGAGGTGGAACTCGCGCTGAGTGCGATCGAGCGCTGCTACGGGGTCCTCGGGCTCGACGACCGGCGTTACCGCCTGTCCCTGGGTGACGCCGGCGGGCGGTATCTCGGCACCGGCGAGCAGTGGGCGCACGCCCAGGGTCAACTGCGCGGAGCGCTCGAACGGCGCGGGCTGGACTTCTTCGAGGCCGAAGGGGAGGCCGCGTTCTACGGTCCGAAGATCGACATCCAGGTCGCCGGCGCGCACGGGCGCGAGGAGACCGTGTCCACCGTCCAGCTCGACTTCACTCAGCCCGAGCGCTTCGGCCTCGAATACACCGGCGAGGACGGGCGCAGGCATCGGCCCGCGATGATCCACCGGGGTGTGCTCGGGTCGATGGAGCGGCTGATCGCGATGCTCGTCGAACGCTTCGAAGGGCGCATGCCGCCCTGGCTGTCGCCCCGCCAGGTGGCGGTCCTGCCCGTCGGGGACGGCCACGGCGACGGGGCCGGCAGGCTGCGGGACAGGTTGGTGGCCGAGGGGATTCGCGTCGACGTGCTCGCCGGGGGTTCGTTGGGCAGCCGTATCCGGGCCGCGCGCCTGCACCGCGACCCGTACATCGCGATCGTCGGCGACGAGGAACTCGCGGACGAGACCGTCAGCGCACTGGTGCCGCAGTCGGGGCAGCGGGCGTGCCTCGGGCGCGAGCAGTTCGTGCAACGGGTGCGGGCCGACGTCCGGGGCCGGGTCCTGCGTCCGTCCGCGCTGCCGTGAACGCCCCCTCGTGGACGCCGGCCGAGGGGGAGCCGGCGTCTCGGGTCATGACCGGGTTCCGGCGATCGGCTCGGCCGCCGTCGGCGCTGGTCGTGCCGTCGCAGTCGGGCTCCGCGCGCGCCCGGCCCGGACTCCGTTGGCGATCACGACGATCTCGGCGACCTCGTGGACGAGGACGACCGCGGCCAGGCCGAGGACTCCGAACAGGGCGAGTGGCATCAGAACGGTGATGATCGCCAGGGACAGTCCGACGTTCTGCAGCATGATCGTCCGCGACCGTCGAGCGTGGCGGAGCGCTCGGGGCAGGTGCCGCAGGTCCTCGCCCATCAGGGCGACGTCGGCGGTGTCGATGGCGACGTCGGAGCCCATCGCGCCCATCGCGATGCCGAGGTCGGCGGCCGCGAGCGCAGGGGCGTCGTTGACCCCGTCGCCGACCATCGCGGTCGGCCGTGTGGCGCGCAGGGTCTCGACGAGACGGGCCTTGTCCTCGGGGCGCAGGTCGGCGTGCACCTCGTCGATACCGGCGTCGGCGGCCAGGGCTCGGGCGGTGCGGTCGTGGTCGCCGGTGAGCATCGCGACGGTGTAGCCGTCACGGCGCAGCCCGGCGACCACCTCGCGCGCTTCCGCGCGGAGCTCGTCGCGGACGGCGACCGCCCCGATCGCGGCGCCTTCGCGTTCGACGAGGACCGCGGTGGCCCCGGCGTGCTGCATCCGCTCGATGTCCGCGGCGAGCGGACCGGCGTCGATCCAGCCGGGCCGGCCCAGCCGGACAGGAGCGCCGGCGATGCGGCCGGTCAGGCCGGCACCGGGGACCGCGTCCACCTGTTCGGCCGGCACGTAGTCGTCGACGGCGGCGAGAATCGCCGGGGCGAGGGGGTGTTCGCTGCGGGCCTCCAGAGCGGCGGCCACGGCGAGAACGTCGTGGGGGGTCGTTCCCTCCGCGGTGGCGACGTCGAGCACGGCGGGCCGGTTCCGGGTGAGGGTGCCGGTCTTGTCCAACGCGATGCCGCGGATGCGGCCGAGAGCCTCGAGGGCGGCGCCGCCCTTGACCAGGACGCCGAACCTGGATGCGGCGCCGACCGCGGCGACGACCGTGACCGGGATCGCGATCGCCAGCGCGCACGGCGACGCGGCGACCAGCACCACCAGGGCGCGTTCGATCCACACGCGCGGATCCCCGGCCAGGCTGCCGACGACGGCGATGGCCGCGGCCGCGACCATCACGGCCGGGACGAGTGGGGTGGCGATCCTGTCGGCCAGGCGTTGCGCGTCGCCCTTGCGGGACTGCTCGGCCTCGACGATCCGCACGATCCTGGCCAGCGAGTTGTCCTGCGCGCCGGCGGCGACCTCGACCTCGAGGACACCGGTGCCGTTGATCGACCCGGCGAACACCTCGTCGCCCGGACCGGCCTCGACGGGCATCGATTCCCCGGTGACGGCGGAGGTGTCCAGGGCGGTGCGCCCGGATCGGACGATCCCGTCGGTGGCGATTCGCTCCCCGGGTTTGACGATCATGACCTCGCCGAGCGCGAGGTCGGCAGGCGGAACGGTCTGCTCGCGACCGTCGCGCAGCACCGTGGCGGTGTCCGGGACCAGGGACAGCAGTGCGCGCAGGCCGCGGCGGGTGCGGGTGACGGCGTACTCCTCGAGTCCCTCGCTGATCGCGAACAGGAACGCGAGCATCGCGGCCTCGCCGACCTCACCGAGCAGCACCGCGCCGAGGGCCGCGATCGTCATCAGGGTCCCGACGCCGATCCCGCCCCTGGCCAGGCGTTCGAGCGTGGCGGGGACGAAGGTGTAGCCGGCGACGATCAAGGCCACCGCCTCGAGTCCCACACCGAGAGCGTCGGGTCCGCCGCCGACACGGACGATCAGGGCCGCCACCAGCAGGACGCCCGCGGCGGCGGCCGCCCGGATCTCCGTGATCTGCCACAACTTCTCGGGCGCGTGCTCGTCCTCGCCGGGGAGGCGGGGTTCGGCGTGGCCGCAACCGCAGGCGTCGCTCACGACGCGCTCCCGGTGCCGGTGCCGTAGTTCGGGCACAACGCGACCGCGTTCCCGGTCGCGGCCAGCAACGTCTCGGCCGAGGCGAGCAGGTCCATCAACTCGGGTCGGGTCAGCGAGTAGAACACCTGCCGGCCCTGGGGGCGGCCCTCGACGAGGTTGCAGTCCCGCAGGCACGCCATGTGCGCAGAGACCGTCGACTGCGCCAACCGCAGCTCACCGACGAGGTCCGCCACCCGCGCCTCACCCTCGGCGAGCCGTCGCACGATCGCCAATCGGGTGCCGTCCGAGAGGCTGTGGAACAGCGCCACCGCGGCGTCGAGGTCCGGCACCGGCCGGGTCGACGTCGGGACCGCACCACCGTCGCGATTGATCGTCATACGGCGATGATAGCGGTTTCAGGCGATGTAACGCTGCGACTACTCGGCGCCGCGCACGACCTGCAGGCCGGGACGGCCGGCACGCGCCGGCACGGGCGTTCCGCGGCGGCCCCGGTTGTCCCGGACGGGATGGGAGAGCCGGTGGGCGTGCAGGTAGGCGACGCCCACGCGGGAATACCAGGCGGCGGTCCAGGACGGGATGCCGCCCAGCATCGACAGCGCGAACCCGTGGTGGCGGTCGACGAAGTCGACGGTCACCGCGTACAGATCCACCCCCGGGCACTTCCTGGCCGCCGCCTCGATGTCGAGGTCGTCGGGCCACCAGCTCGCGGGCAGGACGGGGTCGGCCGCCTCGGGGGTGCCCGGGTGGCGGCGACCGAGCACTCGTCCGCGCACCACCGCGGCGGCGGCGCTGCACGAGCCCTTCGCGAGGCCCCACGTCGTGGACCACAGGCCGGCGGGGTGCGTCAGCGGCAGGATCGCCCCGAGCAGTCGTTCCAGCTGCGGTTCACCACCGGTCCGGGAGCACCAAGGCCCACCCTCGTCCGAGCCGTTCGGGGCCGTCTTCCCGTCGGGGCATACCGGAGCGCGCTCTCCCATGGTTCCCTACTCTAAATGTATTGGGCGCCAGTCGGATTGATTTTCGGTGATCGCATCGCGGCAGGGGGATCCGACCGGGCGGCTCCGCCTGCCCGGCGTCCGGGTCGCGGACGGGCGGTGCTGGGGCGGTCGCTGCGCGTGGGGACTCTGCCGAGGATCGGTCTCATCCGCCGTCGAGGCTCCGGTGGGCCAGTTCCTCGCGCGCGGCGGTCTCGACGCCGACCGGGAGGGCAGGGGTGCGGCCCAGTTCGAGGTCGGCCACGAACTCGGCGAGCAGGTCGGTCGGCCATCGATCGAAGTCGGCCATCGCAATCCCCCTCGGTGCGTCCGATCGGGCGAGCGGCTTTCCCTCGCCTGCTCCCGATTCTCGATCCCGATGCTTCACAATTACACCACCGGCACGTCGTGTGACACGACTCCTCGCATAATCGGTCCGTTCCGCCCGTCCCGTCCGATTCCGGCCCGGGCGCGGATCACGCCCGGATGCCCTCCACGGCCGGCGCGGAGCTCGGTTCGGCGCCGTGTTCCCGGCCCAGGTCGGCGATCGCGGAGGTGAACTCCGGGTCGAACAGCAGGAAGCTGAGCAGGTCTCCGCGATCCTCGTCATCGCCGCCGACCAGCCGCGCGACGACGGACGGCGCGGGGTTGCGCAGGAACCGGCGCACGGCGGGTCGGCGACGCACCACGTCCTCCGCGATCTCGGCGATCCGGCCGGCCTGGCCCGGTGGTGGGCCGGCGAAGTCGATCCCGATGGGACGGTCGGTCGGGGACACCGCGCGGGTCTGCGCGATCCGTGCGTTGCGGAATTCGAGCGTGTGCAGATCCTCGATCATCCGGTAGCCGAGCATCGCGCGCAGTGCCAGGGCCGCGACGCCGGCCACGTCGGGAGGCGCCGGCCGGTGCCTCCCGGTGCGCGCCGCGACCGGCGGGGGCCACACCCGCGGCTGCGTCGCCACGACGCCGACGTCGTTCGCGCCCAGCAGCAGCGCGGGTTTGATCGGGGTGTTGAGCAGCAGTCCGCCGTCGATGTACCAGCCGGAGCGCTGCGGGGCGCATCGGTCGGTGACGTGGATGGGCCGGAACAGGATCGGGACCGCCGAGGAGGCCAGCAGGTGGTCGACGGTCAGCGTCGTCTCGACGTAGCTGATGTTGCGGCGGATGTCGTACTCGGGCAGGCGCACCGAATCGTTCTTCTCCACGAACACCACCGTCCCGCCGGTGGCCACGGACGTCGTCGCGACGGCGACCGCGTCCACCAACCCGGCCCGGATGTTCTCGTGCAGCCGGGTCCACGGGACGAGGCGCTGCAGGGTTCCCCGGATCGGGGTCGTATCGAGCAGGCTGACGAGACGCGTGCGGGGAAAGCCGATCGCCTGGCCCAGGAAGGCCGCGCCGGTGCCGAGAAGGCTGTGCACCGACGAGTACACGTCGGACGAGACCACCCCGGTCCACAGGTCCACGACCCGTTCCGCGGCCGTGGGCAGTCCCTCGTCGGCAAACGCGGCGAGCCCGAGCACGTTGATCGCGCCCGCGCTGGTCCCGACGAGGATCGCGGGCGCTGCGCCGTGCCGCGTCATCCGGGGAAGCAGGGAGGTGATCGCCCCGGCCTGATAGGCACCGCGCGCGCCCGCGCCCGCGACGACCAGCGCCGTCCGCCGGCGTCCGTGGGTACCGCGCGCCCCGCGTCCGGCCATGGGCGGAACGGTACCTGCCGGCCTCCGGCCACGGACCCGATTCCGCAACCGGCCCGGTCCGATCGGGAGACGCTAGGGGCGGCGGTCCGGATCGATCCGCTCGAACACCTCGGTCGGGGCGTCGTCGTCGCGCCACCCCTGATCCGGCGCCGCGGCCGCCCCGACCGGCGCCGGCCCGGCGTCGGGCTTCGCCGCCGGCGCGGATTTGCGCTGCTCCCGGCGCCCCAGGAACCGCCCGAGCATCACCGCGGCCGTCGCGGGGACGTACACCAGCAGCACGGTGAACGCCGCACCCGAGGTCAGTTCGAAGAACAGCGACTTGACCCCGGCCTGGATCGGGCTGACCGTGTCGATCAGCCAGGTGAGCAGGCCGGCGACGAGGCCGGTGACCGCCGCCGCCTTCAGCCACAGCATCGTCAGGTCCGCACCGTCCTCCGACTGCGGGTGCGCCCGCTGGTCGCGGATCCCGTCGAGCCCGGCCCACACGATCGCGGCGAGCACGACGACGGCCAGCGCGACCATCCGCAGCACCGAGCCTTGCAGCGGCCATTGCACCAGGGCGGCCCCCAGCAGGACCCGCACGAGCACGTGCACGAGGGTCAGGCCGAGCCCGCGAAGCAACCAGGGTTTCATGTACCTCAGAGTAACGTCTGGATCGGCGGAAGTGTGTTCCGCCCCACATGGTCTCCGCTCCTCATCGTCCTGCCCTTCGTCGTCCTGCCCTTCGTCGTCCTGCCCTTCGTCGTCCTGCCCTTCGTCGTCCTGCCCTTCGTCGTCACCGCCCGGGCGGCGGCCGTTCCGGCGGCCGCCGCGGGAGTACGTTGAGCCCATGCCCGCCGATCACGCCTCCCGCCGCGCCGCGCTGCGCCGGCTGCTCGCCGACCGGGACCTCGATGCGCTCCTGGTGACGGACCTGCTCAACATCCGCTACCTCACCGGCTTCACCGGTTCGAACGCCGCGCTGCTCGTCACCGCCGACGACGACGCCGACGAGTCCCGCACCGTCGTGTGCACCGACGGCCGCTACCTCACCCAGATCGCCGCGCAGGTGCCCGACCTGCGGGCCCGGATCGCCCGCGCCAGCGCCGATCACCTGGTCGGTTCCGCGGCCACGCCGGCCCGGTGGGGCTTCGAGAGCCACATCGCCACCGTCGAACAGCACGTGCGCTGGGCGGGGCTGGGCAGCCCGCTCACCCTCACGCCCGCGCCCCGGCTGGTCGAGCAGTTGCGCATGGTCAAGGACGAACACGAGGTCGGGCTGCTGAAGGCGGCGTGCGCCGCCGCGGACCGGGCGCTGGCCGACCTCGTCGCCGCCGGCGGGCTGCGCCCGGGCCGCACCGAACGGCAGGTCGGCCGCGATCTCGAGGCCCGCATGCTCGACCACGGCGCCGACGGCATCTCCTTCGAGACGATCGTCGCGACCGGGGCGAACTCGGCTGTGCCGCACCACCGGCCCACCGACGCGGTGCTCGCCGCCGGGGACTTCGTCAAGCTCGACTTCGGCGCGCAGGTCGGGGGATACCACTCCGACATGACCCGCACCTACGTC
>NZ_WVTE01000024.1:0-17709 GCF_009939605.1 Rhodococcus sp. YH1
CAAGTCGAAACGCTGGCCGATGCCCAGGTCCTCGGCGTATACAAGGCGTGTGTGCTCATGGTGCGATCCCACCTGCACGCCGACGGGTTTCACCGCGGCGCCATGCGGATCGCGCCGTCGAGGCGGAACCTCGACTTCGACGGCACGCTGTCCGAGATTGTGAACGATCCCGCGGCCGCCACGCTGGTCGACGGTGCGGCGGCGGTGCTGTCTTCCCTGGCGAGCGAATGCACCGTCGCCGTCATTTCGGGACGCGACCTCGCCGACGTGCAGACCCGGGTCGGTCTTCCGGGCCTGTGGTATGCGGGAAGTCACGGCTTCGAACTGATCGGCCCCGACGGGCAGCACCAGCAGAACGACGCGGCCCTGGCCGCCGTGCCCTACCTCGAGCGGGCCGCCGCCGCTCTGCAGGAACGGCTCGCCGACGTGCCGGGCGCGGTGATCGAACACAAGCGGTTCACCGTCGCCGTGCACTACCGCAACGTCGCTCCGGACCGCGAGGAGGGACTCGTCGCCGCGGTGCACGAGGTCGCCGCCGCCGAGGACCACCTCCGGGTCACGACCGGTCGCAAAGTCGTCGAGATCCGCCCCGACGTCGACTGGGACAAGGGCCGGGCTCTCGAATGGGTGCTCGAGCACGTGCGCGACGAGGACAACCCGATCCCGGTCTACATCGGTGACGACATCACCGACGAGGACGCGTTCGACGCGCTGGCCGGCACCGGACTCGGAATCGTGGTGCGCCACACCGAGGACGGCGACCGTCGCTCGGCGGCACAGTTCTCGGTGGACGGCCCCGAACAGGTCCGGCGGCTGCTGCAGCGGCTCGACGAGCTGTGGGGCGAGGACCAGGAGGTCGGCCCGCGTCACGACGCCTGGACCCTGTACTTCGAGGGTTACGATCCGCCGGCCGAGAAACTGCGCGAGGCCGTGTGCACGGTCGGCAACGGGTACTTCGCCACTCGTGGCTGCGCCCCCGAATCCCGCGCCGGTGCCGTGCACTACCCCGGCACGTACGCCGCCGGGATCTTCAACCGCCTGACGGACGAGGTGGCGGGCCGCACCATCGACAACGAGAGCATGGTGAACCTGCCGAACTGGCTGCCGGTCACCTTCCGCATCGACGGCGGCGAGTGGTTCGACATCGACTGCGTCGAAGTGCGGGAGTACTGCCAGTACCTCGATCTGCGCCGGGCCGTGCTCACCCGGCGGTTCCGATTCCGCGACGGTGCGGGCCGCACGACGACGGTCGTGCAGCGCCGGTTCGTCGCGATGCACCAGCCGCACGTGTGCGGCCTCGAGACGACGATCGTCCCGGAGGACTGGTCGGGGCGGCTCGAGATCCGGTCGGAGGTCGACGGCGCGGTCCGCAACACGCTCGTCGAGCGCTACCGGCACCTGGCCGGCGATCATCTCCGATTGCTGCACACCGCCCGGTTGTCCGAGGACTCGGTGTGCCTGACGGTGCAGACCAACCAGTCCCGCATCCCCGTCGCCGTGGCGGCTCGCAGCACGCTCTGGCGCGACGACGAACGGATCCCCGCCGAGTACACCCTCCTCGACTCGGGCGGGCGGGTCGGGCACATCATCGCGCTCGATGTCGCGGCCGGGGAGCCCGTGACCCTGGAGAAGATGGCCACCCTGTTCACCGGGCGTGACCAGGCGGTGTCCGAGCCGTCGGAGGAGGCCACGCGCTGGCTGGCCCGCACGGGGCGCTTCGAGGAAACGCTCGAGGGGCACGTACTCGCCTGGGTGCACCTGTGGGACCGCGTGGACATCTTCCTCGGGGGCGACGGCGAAGGCCTGCGGATAGTGCGGCTGCACCTGCTGCAGATGCTGCAGACGCTGTCGCCGAACACCGCGGATCTCGACGTCGGCGTACCGGCGCGCGGCCTGCACGGCGAGGCGTATCGAGGGCACATCTTCTGGGACGAGCTGTTCGTGCTGCCGGTGCTGAACCTGAGGTTGCCGGGGTTGACCCGTTCGCTCCTGCGCTACCGCCACCGCCGCCTGGACGAGGCCCGCCGCGCGGCGCGGGAGGCGGGTCACAGCGGCGCGATGTTCCCGTGGCAGTCCGGCAGCGACGGCCGCGAGGAGAGCCAGCAGGTGCACCTCAATCCGAAGTCGGGACGGTGGAATCCCGACGCGAGCTGGCGCCAGCACCACATCGGGGTCGCGGTCGCGCACAACGTGTGGCAGTACTACCAGGTGACCGGGGATCTGGGGTTCCTCGCGGAGTACGGGGCCGAGATGCTGGTGGAGATCGCCCGGTTCTTCGCCGATCTCGCCACGTACGACCGCGCCCGTGATCGGTACGTCATCCGCGGCGTCATCGGCCCGGACGAGTTCCACTCCGGCTATCCCGACGCGCCCTTCGACGGGATCGACAACAACGCCTACACCAACGTCATGGCGGTGTGGGTGATCCTGCGCGCGCTCGAGGCGCTGGAGATCATCCCGCTGCGGATCCGCACCGAACTGGTCGATACCCTCGGCCTGACCGCTCGCGAGACGGCGCGTTGGGAGGACGTCAGCCGCCGCATGTTCGTGCCCTTCCACGATCAGGTCATCAGCCAGTTCGAGGGCTACGGGGACCTGGCCGAACTCGACTGGGAGGGATACCGGCGCCGGCACGGCGACATCCAGCGTCTCGACCGGCTCCTCGAGGCCGAGGGCGACGACGTCAACCGCTACCGCGCGTCGAAGCAGGCCGACGTGCTCATGCTGTTCTACCTGCTGTCGGCGGACGAACTGCGGGAGCTGTTCGAGCGGCTCGGCTACCAGCTGACGGGCGAAACCATCCCGCGGACGATCGACTACTACATGGCGCGGACGTCACACGGGTCGACGCTGAGCGCGGTGGTCCACTCATGGGTTCTGGCCCGGGCGCATCGCGGTCAGGCCATGGAGTTCTTCGACCGGGTGCTGGCGTCCGACATCGCCGACATCCAGGGTGGCACCACGTCGGAGGGGATTCATCTCGCGGCCATGGCCGGCAGCGTCGACCTGCTGCAGCGTTGCTTCTCCGGGCTCGAGGCGCGGGGGGACCGCCTGGTCTTCGGCCCGGAGTGGCCGGAGGAACTCGGCGCGCTCGAATTCCCGATCTTCTATCGGGGGCACCACCTGCAGGTGCGGATCTCCGGTCGGCAGGTCGAGGTCAGTGCAGGTGCGGGCATCCAGCGGCCGATCGAGATCGAATGCCGAGGCCGGGTCGAACGCCTGCATCCGGGCGACACGGTCCGGATGCTCTGACGGTCCGGCAGTCGGCTAGAGCGGGCTGTCGAGCCACGAGTAGTCGACCCCGATCCAGCCGCCGGCCAGGCTGAGCGTGCCCAGCAGCCACAGCGTCATGACCACGATCGCGCCGGTCGTGAGCGCTCCCGCGCCCCGCACCACCAGCGACTGCTGCCCGAACCAGTGCATGAACCGGTCGTAGCGGCCCCGCGCGAAGTGCAGCAGACGGTGAGCCCAGGCGAACTCCGAGGCCAGGATCCCGAGGCCGGCGAAGACGATCAGCCAGCCCGGTCCGGGGTAGGGGATGGCGACGACGCCGGCCAGCAACACGAGCGTTCCGAAGGTACCGACGGTGAGGCGGTACGTCAGATTCAGCGACGGGCGCGTCTCGATGCGCCGGCGCCAGCGGAGCCATCGCTGCTTCAGCCGACGCAACGGGGATATGTGGGTCCGGGCCCCGACCCGGTCGGGCGCAACCGCGTGCCGAATCCGTCCTTCACTCACGATCTACCGAGCCTGCTTCTCGTCATACCTGGGTGCCGTGCACGGCAGGGTCGTCTTCCAGTCTACCGACGACCGGCGGGTACGGCGGGGCCCGGAAACGCGGACCCGCACGTCGCGGCCGGTCCGATCCGCGTGGCTAGGCCGCCGCGGCGTCCGTCGGGGCGGGATTCGCGGCGGTGAGCCGGTCCAGGTAGGCGGTGAAGACGGTGCCGAGGGCGACCGCGGTCTCGATCGTGTCGAGCCCCCGTATCGCCGCCACGAAGGACTCGTAGACGATGGCCGCTGCCTGCGACGGGAACAACCCGCCCTCGTCGGCGGTCAGCACCCGCACCGCGTCGTCCACGCTGCCTTCCACCGCGCCGGCCACCGATCCGTGCAGCGGCACCGCGGCCGCCGCGGCGAGCAGGGCGTCCGCCAGCGCGGAGGAGGGGAACGCCACCGCAGCCGGTGCGATCACCCGACGGAACATCGTTACGTTCGCCATGTCGAACCTCCCGTGGAATCTCCCGAGCCGTTCTGTCGAGTGGTACCCGTGCGGGCACGCTGTACACAGTGCCCGAGGGGACCGACAAGTTCCGCTGCCGGCGAGCGACTCGTCACGCCGCCAGGACGCGCCGGGCATCGGCACGTCCGGCATGCATGAACTCCGGCCAGTCCCGGGTGCCGAGGAACTGCCGGTAGAAGCCGACGCCTCGCACTTTCTCGTACGGAACCGGCTCGATCATCGTGACGTGGGAGGCCGAGCGCAGCCGCGCCAGGTTCTCCCGCGCCAGCTCGACCTGCTGGGACGTGCGCACCTGACCGGCAATGTAGAGGATGCTCGCGCGCCGCTCGGCCCAGCCGGTGGCGTCCTCGCCTTCGAAGCCGGGTGGGTAGAAGCCGTTGACGGCGAGGGTGACCTCGCACGGCTGCTCGAGGTCGAGCAGCGGGTGGACGGGGAAGATGTCGACGATCCCGCCGTCACACCAGTGGAATCCGCCGAGCTCGACGGGCGCGACGAACAGCGGCAGCGCGACCGCCATGTGCACGGCCCGGGCCACGGGCAGGTCGGGATACGTTCGTGGCCCGAGGTATTCGAGCCGGTTCTGTTCGATGTTCCAGATCGGCGCGTAGGCGGGTACGGGCATCGCGGCGAGAGTCATGTCGCCGAGCAGGCGCCGGTACGTGGCCTCGATCGCATCGCCGCGCAGGATGCCGGCGAATCCGCGGCCCACCGTCGGTGCGACGGCGAGCAGGCGACGCCAGTCGACGTCGAGATAGTCCTCGGGATCCAGCGCGAGGGTGAACTCTGCGACCTCCTCGGCGGGGACTCCCGCTGCGATCGGGAAGCCGAACAGCGCGGAACCGGAGCACAGGGAGATCACCGCCGGCCGGATCCCACCCTCCTCCATCGCCCGGGCCACACCGACCAGAGACGCGAGCGCTCCGCTGCCCCCTGTCGCGGCCATCGCGATCCGATCCCCCTCCTGCAGCCCGACCCGGAAGGGCTCGAACCGGGGAAAGGGGTGCAGTTCCCGGTCCGGCGTGGCCGAGGGCCGCTGCAGGGCCGCCCGCGCGACGTCGACGAGAAAACCGGCGTCGCTGCGCACGCCTTCGACCACGTCACGACCGCGGGAGAGGAGGTCGAAGTACTGGCGCACCCGGAAGATGTCGAGGACGGTGTCGAGCATGCCTCGACTGTGCGCGCGTGCCACACCGCGGGCCAGGGTCCTCGGTCCCGAATCCGTGCGGGATGCCCGCCGCGCAGCGGCTACCGGCCGGGGACGCGGCCCGGTTGTGCCGCGGTGCGGAGTTGATAGCGCCGTTCGGCGTAGTCCAGGTCGTCGCGCCACAGCCGGGTGGCCGTGTGCCGCATGAGGGGGCGGAGGGCGGCGGCGGCGCGCCGGGTGGCGATGCCGAACCCGGGGCGAGGGGAATCGGCGACGACGGCCTCGACGATCGCGGTCCGGGGCCGCCCGTCCGGTCCGGCACCGAGGGGCGTCGCGTGGGTCTCGACCACGCTGCCCACGCCCTCGCCCGACACGATCCGCATGACGACGGTGCGCGGGTCCGGGCTGGTGAATTCGGCGCGCACCGGCACACCGATCCGGCCGGCGACCCGGAAGGTGACGTCGACGAGGAACCGGTCCTCGCCGTCCGCAGTGCCGCGGGTGGAGGGAGCCTCGACCACCTCCAGGCGGGCGAACGAATACGGGTGGAACCAGGCGCCGTGCCACGGGTCGAGGCGGTTGGCGACGATGTCGGCCGGTTCGCACACACCGACGAGGGTGGCCACCGCGGCGATGCGGGACCCGGCCGTCGGGCGAGTCGGGACGATCGGCAGTTCCGTCGGCTCCTCGCCGCCGACGTGATCGAGACGGACCCACACGAGCACCCCGTCGTCGTGGCTGGGGAAGGGCTTCCAGCCGTAGGCGCCGTCGGCGTCGAGGCGCAGCCCGTGCCAGCGGCAGACCAGCGCGCCGCAGTCCACCGCGGCCAGCGCCATCGGGGCGCCGAGGTGGGGGCAGGCGCCGGGGCCGACGAGCACCCGGTCGCCGTCGCGCCAGGCGACGAGTTCGATGCCGGCGATCGTGATGCCGAAGGGCCGGTCCGCGCCGATCTCACGGCTGGCCGCCACGACGTACCAGTTGCCGGACGGCCGGCGCTGGGCGCGGTCGAGGACGGCGGAGATCAGCTCGGGCCGTGCACCGCGGTAGGTGGGTTGCTGCGCGGCCCAGCGGTCCGGGTCGATGGGCCGGACGGGCCAGGTGTCGGGCCAGCGCCGGTACAGCGGATCGAGCACGCTCATGCGGGGTGCCTTTCCAGGGCGGCGAGCCGGCGCAGGACGGGTGAACGGCCCTGCGTGGGCACCGTATACAGGTCGTGTCCGGCCACACCCCATTGCGCGAGAAGGGAATTCGCGGCGTGCCACCCGGTGGTGGCCGCGCGTTCCATGAGGGCCACCGGCAGGTCGATCCGGATGCCGTCGCCGGCGAGCATCAACCGTTCGTGCGGGGTGCGGACGGTGGGCCGTCGCGCGAAATCGCCCACCCCGAACAACGGACAGTCCTGACGCCAGAGGGTGCGTTCCTCGACGACGCGGGCCGCGGCGGTCTCGGGATAGATCGCGTGCAGGCGCGCGAGCACCTGGGCGCGCACGTCGTCGGGCGAATGTTCCCCGCCGACAGCATCTCCCGTCGCGGCGTACGCGTGCAGTTCCACGACCGAGCCGCCGGTGCGGCGAGTCCAGGCCCGGGCCTCCTCCTCGTAACGGTCGAGCACGCTGACATTGTCGAGCGGGCGCAGGCCGCCGGTGCCGAGAAATGCCGGGCGGTCCGCGGCGACGGGACGGTCCAGCCACAGGCGCTGCACCAGGAACGGGGGCGCGGAACGCAATCGGTCCACCCGGGAACGCCATCCGGGATCGCCGAGATCCGGCGAGGCGTCGACGAGGGCGCGCAGCCCGGCCACATCGAGCGCGAGGACGAGGCCGTCGGCGTCGATGCTGCCGCCGGTGCCGTCGTGGACGCGGAAGGTCCGGGTACCGCCGAGTTCGACGCCGGTCACCGCGGTGGACGTCCGGATGCGCGCGCCGTGTCCCGCGAGGTACCGGCCGAGCGGCTCCCACAGGGTGGTGTCGAAGTTGCCGGTGGCCACGTCGAAGAGCAGTCCCTCGGCGGAGCCGAGGAAGTAGATGTGGAACATCGTGGCCAGCTCGGCGGCCGACATGCCGGCCGGGGGAGCGAAGAAGCTGCGCGAGAACACCTCGAACGCCAGATGGTTGGCCGCCTCCGGAAAGCGGATGCGCTGCAGGAACGTCTGTGCATCGACGTCGTCGAGCCGGTCGTAGATCTCCGGCACGGACACGGTCGCCAGCGGGGCCGCCGCCCGCACGTCGATGCGCACCAGGTCCTGCAGCCGGAACGTGGGGCTGCGCAACGCGAACACCAGCGCGTTCCACGGAGGGGTGTTCGGGATCCCGCGAAAGGTGTCGCGCCGGCCCTCGCCGTCGATGAGCGGATAGTCGTCGACCGCCGTCAGCCGTTGCAGATCCGGGTCGGTGCGGCGCAGCAGCCGGCGCAGGTTGTAGTACTGCCGGAAGAAGGCGTGGAACCCGCGGTTCATCGCGATCCCGGTGCCGTCGTCGAGCCGCTCGTGCCACCCGCCGACCCGCCCGCCGAGGTGAGCCTCGCGTTCGAGCACCTCGACCTCCACGCCGCGCTCGGCGAGGGCGGTGGCGGCGGTCAGCCCCGCGATGCCCGCGCCGACGACCACCACTCGGGGCCGCTGCGGCAGATGCCCGGTGTCCGGCGCACCCCGAGAGGCGGCGTGGTGGGCGATCCGCCGATCGCTGCCGACGGCACCGTTCATATAGCTGCCCTCCTGCGGCGCCGGTCCGAATCCGGCCGTCCTGGTCGAACAGTGGCGAGGCCGAGCCTACCGCGGCAAGGCCCCCGGCGACGGCCGACGCGGTCAGGCGCCGAGCCGGGCCGCGTGCGACGCGACGGTCTCGAGATGCTTGTCCGCGGTGCTCAGATCCAGGTGGGCGTCGCTGAGGCCGTCGACGACCTCCCGCAGGTTGGCCTCGGCGGCGTCGTCGTCCGGTACCGGATCCACCAGGTCGAACGCCTCGGCGAGGGAGCGCACGCGCCGGTCCAGGGCCTGTAGATCCGTACGCAGTTCGGCGACCTGCCGGAGGAGATCGTTCATCGTGCTCCCTCCCCGTGCTGTGCGGCCGGCGACGGTCCGGGCGCGAACATCCAGCCGCACGCTCACGGTAAGCCGGAACCGGGGACCTTCGAGGCGGAACGGGCGGTCCGGGAAGTGACGTCACGAGATAGGCTCGACTGTGCGCGTGTGTCGGCGAGCGCATGCGGCAACCGGGTGAGGACGAAGGCAGTGGAACGGCTGAAGTCCCGGAGGGCGTGGACTTCTCCGGGGCGCGTAGCCGACACCGGGTGGGAGAAATGTGAAGAGAACCGCCGGCCTGTCCCTCCTGGTCGTGCTCTGCCTGGCGAGTTGTTCGGATGGCGGCGGGCCGCAGGTTCGGCCGTCGCCGCCCGCGACCGTCCCGGCGGCCGCAGCGTGCGACGTCACCGAGAGCGCCGGCCATCGCTACATCTCCGCTGTCGGTCGTGACGGCCGCTACTTCGAAGATCAGCATGGCGACCCGATCCTGATTCGCGGAGACTCGCCGTGGTCCGGCCTGGCGGACTGGTCGCCCGAGCAGGCCGAATCGTACTTCGCGAATCGTGAGGCCCACGGGTTCAACGCATCGATAATCTCTGCGGTCGCCGTCCCCGACAACGGCGGGCCGAGCGAGGAGGGAGCGACCTTCGACGGCATCCGACCGTTCGTCGACGGTGACATCACGGCGTGGAACGAGCGGTACTGGGCGCGTGTCGACGAGTACCTGCGGATCGCCTGCCGGCACGGGAACACGCTGTTCCTCTACCCGATGGACGGGTGGAACATCTCCGACGTGTTCGCGTCGGCGACTGCCGAACAGGCCGCCGTCTACGGCCGGATGTTCGCCCAGCGATACGCTCGGTTTCCGAACATCGTCTGGATGACCGGCGGGGACTATTCTCCCGAGACAGACGATCCCGCTGCGGGTTCCGACTCCGACCACGTGTTGCGCGGCATGCTCCAAGGGATCAGGGCGGCCGGCTCGGACAGGTCGTTCTCGATACAGCTGGGACCCCAGAAATCGCTCTCGACGGACAACCCCTTCTGGGAACCGTTGGCGGACTGGAACTTCGTCTACACATATCTGCCGACGTACAAGGCAGTGCTGGACGGTTACCAGCGACCGGCGGGCGGCAGGGACCCGCGTCCCGCCGTCTTCTCGGAGGGAAACTACGAGGGCGAGAACAACCAGCCCGACACGGCGCCGACAACCGACGAGACCCTTCGGCGCCAGGCTCTGTGGGCGTTGACCTCCGGATCACCGGGGGAGTTTCGTGGCTCCGACGACTGGGAGTTCCGAGACGGCTGGGAATCGCGCCTCGACACACCCGCCGTCACACAGCTCGAGGCCATTCGCGATCTGTGGGCCTCGTGGGCCTGGTGGCAGTTGGTGCCGGACGTCGACGAGCCGTTCGTGCTCGACGGGCGAGGCACCCGATCGACGGACGACGAGATGGTGGACGTCCTGGACGACGACTACGTCACCGCTGCACGCACCCCGGACGGCTCGCTCGCCGTTGTCTATGTGCCGACGCAGCGCACGATCCGGCTCGACCGTGCACTGATTCCACCGGGAGCGACACTCGGCTGGATCGATCCCGCCGATGCCGCCGCGCCTTCGCTGCCGGCGGAGATCGATCGGGACGGAAACGTGGCCACCCCGGGGACGAACGTCGACGGCGACCAGGATTGGCTCCTGGTGGTCGAGGCGTGAACGGGGAGCCGGGTCCGCGCGTCAGATCATGATGGCGGCGATGGCTACGGCCACCAGGACGGACGCTGCGACTGCCAGCCCGAGAAGCACCGAACCGGTGACGGCGACCGCCATGGCTGCCGCCACCACGCACGCACCTGCCGCCGTGCCGGACGTGTGCCGGAGACGCGAGTAGGACTCGCCGGCGTCGTCGTCGATATCGGTCCGTAACCGGTGCCGACCCTCGCATGTATGGACCACTGATGTACCCCCTGCCGTACCACAGTGTGATCGCTCTCACATTATGCACTCATTTGTATCGCATCACAAAACGATTTCGCCAGTCGAACGCGTATCCGGATCGTCGCGGTGCTCCTCTCGTCCCCTGTTCGTGCACCGAGGGTGTGAATTCCGTCCGGGCTGGGTATCGGATACGGAGTCGGCAGGAAAGGAGACGGGCGGATGGAGACGGAACGACAGGGCGGCAACGACGAGCCTCTGGTCGCGCACCCCGTGGGGGCTTTCGTGCTGGACGGCTTGCTGGTGCTGGCCGTAGCCGTGGTGGGGATGTGGATGTTCGGTTCGCTCCTCTGGGCGGCACTCGGCGGGGCGTTCTGCGCGGCCACGCACCTGCTGTGCCGGGCCACGGGGAACTGCGGTGCGCCCTCGCGCTCCACGGTCACGCAGCCGGAGAAGCAGAAGTCGGTCCCGGTGGCCACGGACGTCCGAGCCGAGGTCGCACAGGCGGCCTGACGCTCGGTCCCCGGCGGGTTCGAGTCGCACGCTCACGACGCGTCCTCGCTGCGCGAGTTCGTCGGTCACGGGTGCCGATCCCTTCCCCGGCAACGATGTTCCGAACGTTACCGGAGGTCTCCGGCAGCAGAGGAGACACGGAACCGCCTCCGCGGGGTGTCGTCGTGGCCTATCGTAGGCGTGCGGATCTCGTATGGGAGGACCCATGGCCGAACCGGTGTTCGAGGAGTCGCAGGGCGCGGGCGGACCGCCGCAGTTCGAGGGGCTACGCGCCATGTTCGTCAACTGCACGCTCAAACGATCGCCCGAGACCAGCAACACGCAGGGGTTGATCGATCGCAGTGTGGCGTTGATGGAACGCGAAGGTGTCACGGTGGACCAGATCCGGGCCGTCGACCACGACATCGCGACGGGCGTGTACCCCGACATGACGGAGCACGGATGGCCGAGCGACGAATGGCCGCAGTTGTTCGACCGGATCCTCGCCGCGCACATCCTCGTCATCGCCGGGCCCATCTGGCTGGGTGACAATTCGTCGGTCACCAAGAAGGTCGTCGAACGTCTCTACGGCTGTTCCTCGCTGCTCAACGAGCACGGCCAGTACGCGTACTACGGCCGTGCGGGCGGTTGCCTGATCACCGGCAACGAGGACGGCGTCAAGCACTGCGCGATGAACATCCTCTACAGCCTCCAGCACCTCGGATACGTGATCCCGCCGCAGGCCGACGCCGGCTGGATCGGGGAGGCCGGCCCGGGTCCCTCGTACCTCGATCCGGGGTCGGGCGGCCCCGAGAACGACTTCACCAATCGCAACACCACATTCATGACCTACAACCTCATGCACACCGCCGCACTGCTCGTGCGGGCCGGTGGCTTTCCGGTGGGTGGCAACCAGCGATCGCTGTGGGACGCCGGGTGTCATCCGTCGTTCGAGAACCCCGAGCATCGGTGATGCCGGCACAGATCGGCGAGCGGGGGCCGGGGGCCATGTGGTGCGCGCTCCTCCCGCTCGTGGTGCTCGTCGCCACCGGCTGTGGGGCGACGGGCGAGAGCTCCTACGATGTCGTCCCGGCGTCGGAACCTGCGGTGACCACGGCCGGCGAGCCGACGGTGATCACCACGGCGAACGGTCCTATCGGTGAAATGCTCTTCGACCGGAGGGACCAGGCGATCTACATCTTCGACCGGGAGGCAGGCACGGTCCCCGACTGCTACGGGGACTGTGCCGTGGCGTGGCCGCCGGTGCTCACCGCCGGTGCTCCCGTCGCGGCCGGTGACGCCGACCAGGGGCTGCTGGGCACCACGTCGCGCTCCGACGGGACCGCTCAGGTCACCTACGCCGGGCACCCGCTGTACTTCTATGCCGACGAGGAGCCCGGGCAGGTGCTGTGCCACAAGGTCGAGGAGTTCGGCGGCCGGTGGCTGGCGATAGACGAGGCCGGCGTGCCACTCCCGTGACCGGGGTGACCGTCCGGTGGTGTTCTACCGTCGCCCGGCGAACGTGAGCGGGTACCAGGAGTGGCGGGTGCGCACCATTCGAACCCGCTATGTCGGTCTGCGAACCAAATTCCTTGTTGCGCAACATATCTCGCGCGATTGTCCTCGTTCGGTGAGGGGCTTCCGCGGACCTTGGCCTGCGCGTCGAGTGCGGCTACCAGTACTGATGCCGTCTTCCGTCGGTGTCGGCGACGAAGATGACCGCGTCGGCGCCGTCCAGGTCTGCCGGGCCCAGCGGGATGTGGCCGGGCACGATCGGTTCGCCCCCGCCGATCGACGGGGCAAGCGCGGCGCGCAGGGCCGGTGCCGGGAACAGGGCGCGGCGGGTGGTCGCCTCGGCCAACACGCCCTGGAGGGTGCCCGGATCGCTGTCGGGGTTGGCGTCGGTGGCCAGGAACACATAGCGCTCGCCGAGGGTGAGCCCGACGAGCGCGCCGGCGCTCCCCCAGCTCACCTCGCTCTCGCCGACCGGCATGTGGGACTGCGCACGCTGGAGGTGAACGTTGTGCGCGAACACCAGACTCGGCCCGCGTCGCTGCTCCTGGGCAACGATCGCGAGCAGGTTCTCGGCCATCATCTCGGCGCGCAGGCTGAGCAAGGTCGCGATGCGATCGGGTGCGGGACTAGCCATGGCGGCGTGATAGCGCAGCAGGCCCTGGGCGGTGCGCGCGTGCGCGACGGCGTGGTCGTAGCCGGTCGGGTCGGCGGAGCGCAGGCCGGGTGCCGCGCGGCGCAGGGCGCTGGCGAGGTCGTCGGCGACAATGCGCAGGGCGCGAGCGCGATCGGAGTCGCCGACGGACGCTGCCGGGCACGGTGTCCTGGCTCGTGCTCGAGGAGGCGGTCGAGGCCGGCGCCGGGCTGCCGTCGGAACCGGTGTCCGACGCCGAGCGCGTACGCTCGCTGCTTCCGGCGCATCCGGCGTACGTCATCTACACCTCCGGCACGACGGGCACGCCGAAGGGTGTGGTCGTCGCGCATGCCGGCGTGGTGAACTTCTGTGCCGAACAGGTGGAACGGTATTCCGTCACCGCCGACTCCCGGACGTTGCACTTCGCGTCGCCGAGCTTCGATGCGTCGGTTCTCGAACTGCTGCTGGCGTTCGGCGCGGGCGCGACGATGGTCGTCGCGCCGACCTCCGTGTACGGCGGCGCCGAACTCGCCGGCCTGCTGGCGGACGAAGCGGTCACCCATGCCTTCGTGACCCCCGCTGCCCTCGGCTCGGTGGACCCTGCGGGCCTCGACTGCGTCCGCGTGGTGATCACGGGCGGCGAGGCGTGCTCCCCGGGCCTGGTGTCGCGCTGGGCGACGATCCTGCCCGACGGATCGCGCCGCGCGTTCTTCAACGCCTACGGTCCCACCGAGTCGACGGTGGCGTCGAACATCAGCGACGCGTTGCTGCCCGGTGATCCGGTGGTGATGGGCGGCCCCGTCCGCGGCATGCGGGTGCTCGTTCTCGACGACCGGTTGCGGCCGGTGCCGGTCGGCGTCCCCGGCGAGCTGTATCTGGCGGGAATCCAGGTGGCCCGCGGGTATCTGGGTCGGGCCGGGCTGACGGCCGAGCGGTTCGTGGCAGACCCGTACGCCACCGACGGCAGCCGGATGTACCGCACCGGTGACGTGGTGCGGTGGTTCGGCTCTCCCGGCGACGAGGCGGCCGGTGTTGTCGAGTACGTCGGCCGGGCCGACGACCAGGTGAAGATCCGCGGCTTCCGGATCGAACTCGGTGAGATCGAGGCGGCCCTCGCGCGGTGCGCCGGTGTCGCCCAGTCGGTCGCGACGGTGCGCCGGGACGGGCAGCGTGGTGAGCAGCTCGTCGGGTACGTCGTCCCCGAACCGGGCACCGAACTCGACGGCGCCGCCGTCAGGGATTCCGTGGCGCAGTTCCTGACGAGCTACATGGTGCCGCATGCGGTGGTGGTCCTGGACTCGATCCCGCTGACGCCCGGCGGCAAGCTCGACCGGCGTGCACTGCCGGAACCGGAGCAGGAGGCCCGCGTCTTCCGGGCGCCGACCACCCCGGTCGAGGAGATCGTCGCGCGGGTCTTCGCCGACGTCCTCGGCGTGGACCGCGTCGGGCTGGACGACGACTTCTTCGAACTGGGCGGCAACTCGCTCGTCGCCACGCAGGTCATCTCCCGTCTCGGCGCGGCGCTCGGCGCCACGATTCCGGTGCGGACGCTGTTCGAGGCGTCCGGGGTCGCCGCCCTGGCCGCGCGCCTCGAGCAGGCCGACGCCTCCGGCAGCCGAGCGCCGTTGGTGGCGCGGACCCGACCGGAGCGGGTCCCGCTGTCGTTGGCGCAGCGCCGGATGTGGTTCCTCAACCGGTTCGAACCGGACTCCGCGGTGAACAACATCCCGCTGGCCATCCGGCTGTCCGGACTGCTGGACCGGCACGCGCTGCAGGTGGCGGTCGCCGACGTGCTGGCCCGTCACGAGTCCCTGCGGACGGTGTACCCGGACGCCGACGGGGTGGCGTACCAGCAGGTGCTGCCGACCTCGCGGGTGATTCCCGATCTGTCGCCGATCCCGGTGTCCGAGGCCGAGCTGCTCGGCGAGGTCCTGACGATGGCCTCGGCCGGCTTCGACGTGTCGACACAGGTGCCGTTCCGGGCGCGGTTGTTCGAGGTGTCCGCGACCGAGCATGTTCTCGTCCTCGTCGTGCACCACATCGCGGCCGACGGCTTCTCCATGGGGCCGCTCACGCGTGACGTGGTGGTGGCGTACTCGGCGCGCGCCACCGGTGGGGAGCCGGAGTGGGAGCCCCTGCCGGTGCAGTACGCCGACTACGCGTTGTGGCAGCGGGAGGTTCTCGGATCGGAGGACGATCCGGACTCGGTGATCGCGAGCCAGGAAGCGTACTGGACCGGCGCGCTCGCCGGGCTGCCCGAGCAGCTCGACCTGCCGTCGGACCGGCCCCGGCCGGCGTTCGCATCCAATGCGGGTGCGGTGCACGAGTTCTCGCTCGGACCGGAACTCCATGCCGCGATCGGACGGGTGGCGCGGGAGCGTAACGTCACCCCGTTCATGGTGGTGCACGCGGCGCTGTCGGTGCTGCTGGCGCGGTTGTCGGGCACCGACGACATCGCCATCGGCACCCCGGTGGCCGGCCGCGGCGAGCAGGAACTCGACGACCTGGTCGGCATGTTCGTCAACACCCTGGTGCTGCGCACCCGGGTCGAGGGTGGGGAGTCCTTCGCGGACCTGCTCGCGCGGGTACGCGGGACCGACCTCGACGCGTTCGCGCACGCGGACGTGCCGTTCGAGCGGCTGGTGGAGGTGCTCAATCCCGCCCGGTCGACGGCGCGGCACCCGCTGTTCCAGGTGATGCTGTCCTTCCAGAACCAGGCGATGGGATCCCTCGAGCTGCCGGGCCTGAGCGTCTCGGGCCTCGACTTCGACGCCGCGACCGCCCGGTTCGACCTGCAGTTCTCCCTCGCCGAAACGGCTGCCGAGACAGCCGATTCCGCCGGATACGCGGTCGGGATCACCTATGCGACGGATTTGTTCGATGCGTCGACGGTGGCGGGGTTCGCGGCGCGGTTCGTGCGGGTGCTCGAGGAGGTGGTGGCGGATCCGTCGGTGGCGGTGGGTGACCTGGAGATCCTCGAGCCGGTGGAGCGGTCGCGGGTGCTCGAGGTGTGGAACGACACGGCACATCCGGTGCCGTCGGTGACGTTGGTGGGGTTGTTCGAGGAGCGGGTGCGCCGGTCGCCGGAGGCGGTGGCGGTGGTGTTCGGGGACGAGTCGCTGACGTACGGCGAGTTCGCCGGGCGGGTGCGCCGGTTGGCGCGGCATCTGGTGTCGGTGGGGGTGGGGCCGGAGTCGCTGGTGGGGTTGGCGATGCGCCGGTCGGTGGATCTGCTGGTGGGGATGTACGCGGTCGTGGAGGCCGGGGGCGGGTATGTGCCGGTGGATCCGGATCAGCCGGCCGAGCGCAACGGCTACATCCTCGAGGTGGCGGAACCGGTGGTGGTGCTGACCACGACGCGGGACGGGTTCGAGGCGCCGGCGGAGTCGTCGGTGCGTGTGCTGGCGGTCGACGCGGTGGACGTCGCGGCGCTGTCGGATGCGCCGTTGACCGATGCGGACCGGACGGCGCCGTTGCGGCCGTCGAACACGGCGTATGTGATCTTCACGTCGGGGTCGACGGGCCGGCCGAAGGGTGTGGGCGTCTCGCATGCGGCGATCGTCAATCGTCTGGTGTGGATGCAGGGGCGGTACGGGCTGACCGCCGAGGATGTGGTGTTGCAGAAGACGCCGTTCACGTTCGATGTGTCGGTGTGGGAGTTCTTCTGGCCGTTGCAGGTCGGGGCGCGGCTGGTGGTGGCGGCGCCGGACGGCCATCGTGACCCGGGGTATCTCGCTGCGGTCATGCGCGCACGGTCGGTGACGGTCGCGCACTTCGTGCCGTCGATGCTGGCGGTGTTCGTCGCGGAGTCCGCGGTCGGCGGGATCTCGTCGTTGCGGTACGTCTTCGCGTCCGGTGAGGCCCTCGCCGCCGCCGTCGCCGCCCGGGTGCGGTCGGTGCTGCCGGGTGTGAGCGTGCACAACCTGTACGGGCCGACCGAGGCCGCGGTGGACGTGACGTTCCACGAGGTGACCGACGCGGACGTGGTGTCGGTGCCGATCGGTGCGCCGGTGTGGAACACGCGGGTGTACGTGCTCGACGCCCGGCTGCGCCCGGTCCCGGTGGGGGTGGCCGGGGAGCTGTACCTGGCCGGGGTGCAGCTGGCCCGCGGCTACGTCGGTCGGGCGGACCTGACGGCCGACCGGTTCGTCGCGTCGCCGTTCGGCGCGCCCGGGGAGCGGTTGTACCGCACGGGCGACCTGGTGACGTGGACCGAGGGGGGGGAACTCGAGTACATCGGGCGCACGGACTTCCAGGTCAAGCTGCGCGGCCTGCGCATCGAGCTGGGCGAGATCGAGGCGGCGCTCGTCGAACACACCGAGGCGGCCCAGGCGGTCGCGATGGTCCGCAACGAGCAGCTGGTGGCGTACGTCGTCCCCGCGGCCGGGACGTTCGACCACACCCTCGCCCGCCGTGCCCTCGAGGCGCACCTGCCGTCGTACATGGTGCCGTCGGCGTTCGTGGAACTGGACGCGCTGCCGCTGAACGCGTCGGGCAAGCTGGACCGTAAGGCGTTGCCGGAGCCGGTGTTCGAGGTCAAGGCGTTCCGGGCCGCGACGACTCCGGTGGAGGAGATCGTGGCGGGTGTGTTCGCCGAGGTGCTCGGTCTCGACCGGGTGGGCCTCGACGACGACTTCTTCGCCCTCGGCGGCAACTCGCTGATCGCCACGCAGGTGGTCTCGCGGATCGGTGCGGCGCTCGATGCGTCGGTGCCGCTGCGGCTGCTGTTCGA
>NZ_WVTE01000239.1:0-39595 GCF_009939605.1 Rhodococcus sp. YH1
ATTGTCGCCTCCACCTGCCTTCGCTGTGTCCAATTACCGTAGCCGTAGCGCCCCACCCACCACGAGAAAGCCGTGTGGCAGCGCGCGTATCAAACCACACGCGGTGTCGTCACGCCGCATCGACCGCGACGACACCGCGCCGGATCGCGCCGATCGCCCGGGCGGCGGTCTTCGCGATCTGAGGGTCGACCGCGCCGGTGCGGATCTGGTCGAGCAGATCGATCACCTGCCGGCACCAGCGCACGAAGTCGCCCGCCGACAGGTCGCGTCCGGCGGCCCCGGCGGCGATCAGGGCCTCCGTCAACGACTGGGTGCTCACCCACGTGTAGATGGCATCGACGAACCCGGGATCCGGTTCGCGGGTGGGGGGCAGCTTGAAGCGAACCTCGTCGGCGCGCAGCTGCCCGCACAGGCGGACGGTGTCGGCGAGCGCGCGGCGCAGCGGCCCGGTGGGCCCGTACTCGGTGGCGCCCTCCTCGACGCGCGCCTCGTACACCACCGCCGAGACCACCGCGGCGAGCTCGGCGGGCGAGAGTCCCGCCCACACGCCGTGGCGCAGGCATTCGGCGACGAGCAGGTCGCTCTCGCTGTAGATGCGGGCGAGCCGCTCCCCCGCCTCGGTGGTCGACGGGTCGTCGCCGGCGGTGAGGTAGCCCCGCTCGGTCAGCAACGCGACGATCCGCTCGAAGGTGCGAGCGAGGGAGTTGGTGGTGGCCGCGGACTGGCGGCGCATCTGTGCGACCTCCCGGCCGAGCCGGTTGTAGCGTTCCCCGAGCCGGGCGAGGCGCTCGAGGTCGGGATGCTGGTGGGCCGGGTGCCGGCGCAGGCGTCGCCGCAGGTCGTCGATCTCGCGGGTGTCGCCGTTCTTGGCGTGCTTGGGGCGGCGCGGCGCGGAAATCCCGGTGCTGCGCAGCGCCGACGCGAGGTCACGGCGGGCCCGGGCGGTGCGGGCGTCGGCGTGCCGGGGCAGCCGGAGCTTGCCGAGCGCGGTGGCCGGTGCCGGGAAGTCCGCGGCCGAGACCCGCCCGGACCAGGCGTCCGCGGTGACCACCAGGGGCCGGGGGTCGGTGACGTCGGTGTCGGTTTCGAGGACGACGGCCAGTCCGGTGCGCCGGCCGCCGGGGATGGCGACGATGTCGCCGCGGCGCAGCGCGAGCAGCGACGCGACCGCGGCCTGCCGGCGGTCCTGCCGGGCCTGGCGTTCGCGTCGCCGTTCGAGCTGGGTGAGTTCCTCACGCAGCTGCAGGTAGTCGATGATGTCGCCGTCCTCGCCGCCGAGCTGATCGCGGAGCTTGGCGAGGGCCTTCTCGTTGCGTTCGATGCCGCGGGTCAGGCCGACGACCGACTTGTCCGCCTGGAACTGGGCGAAGGACCGTTCGAGCAGCGCCCGGGAGTGCTCGGCGCCGACCGCGTCGATCAGGTTGACCGCCATGTTGTACGACGGGCGGAACGAGCTGCGCAGCGGGAAGGTGCGGGTGGAGGCGAGCCCGGCGACGTCGGCGGGCTCGAGGCCCGGCTGCCACAGCACCACCGCGTGGCCCTCGACGTCGATGCCGCGGCGCCCGGCCCGCCCGGTGAGCTGGGTGTACTCGCCGGGGGTGAGCTCGGCGTGGGTTTCGCCGTTGTACTTGACCAGCTTCTCGAGCACCACGGTGCGGGCCGGCATGTTGATGCCCAGGGCGAGGGTTTCGGTGGCGAACACCGCCCGCACCAGGCCGCGGACGAACAGGTCCTCGACGGTGTGCCGGAAGGCCGGGAGCATGCCGGCGTGGTGGGCGGCGATGCCGCGTTCGAGGGCGGCGCGCCACTCCCGGAAGCCGAGCACCTCGAGGTCGGCGCGCGGCAGGTCGCCGGTGTGTTCGTCGACGATGGCCCGGATCTGCGCGGTCTCGGCGTCGGAGGCCAGGTGCAGACCGGCGCGCAGGCACTGGCCGACGGCGGCGTCGCAGCCGGCACGGCTGAACACGAAGGTGATCGCCGGCAACAGCCCCTCCCGGTCGAGGCGGGCGACGACCTCCGGACGCGGCAGCGGCCGGAACCCGATGCGCCCGCGCGGACCGCCCCACCGGCCGGTCGAGTCGAGGGCGGCGCGGCGGCGCACCTGCTCGACGAGTTCGCGGTTGACCACGACGCCGCGGCGGCCGGTGCCGTCCGCGGCGTCCGGGTGCGCGGTGGATTCGAACAGGTCGAAGATGCGGGGGCCGACCATGACGTGCTGGTGCAGCGGGATGGGCCGCACCTCGTCGACGACGACGGTGGTGTCGCCGCGCACGGTCTCCATCCAGTCGCCGAACTCCTCGGCGTTGGAGACGGTGGCGGACAGGCTGACCAGGCGCACGTCCTCGGGCAGGTGCAGGATGACCTCCTCCCACACCGCGCCGCGGAACCGGTCGGCGAGGAAGTGCACCTCGTCCATCACCACGTGGGTCAGCCCGATCAGGGTGGTCGAGGAGGCGTAGAGCATGTTGCGCAGCACCTCGGTGGTCATCACCACCACCGGGGCATCCGGGTTGACGGACTGATCGCCGGTGAGCAGGCCGACCGAGGCCTTGCCGTAGCGGGCGACGAGATCGGCGTACTTCTGGTTGCTCAACGCCTTGATCGGGGTGGTGTAGAAGCACTTGCTGCCGGCGCGCAGCGCCAGGTGCACGGCGAACTCACCGACGACGGTCTTGCCGGCGCCGGTGGGGGCGCACACGAGCACGCCGTGCCCGCCCTCGAGGGCGCGGCAGGCCTGCACCTGGAACGGATCGAGCGGGAAGGACAGCTCGGCGGCGAATTCGGCGAGCCGGGGCGGCAGCGCGGTCGCGGTGGATCCGGTGTCGGTGGAGTCGGTCACAGGCGGCGGCTAGAGGGTGTCGGAGTAGTCGGGCGGCGCGGGCCGGGCCGTGGGGCCGGGCGGCACCGTCGAGGTGGGCGCGGGCACCGGGGTGGGTGCCGTGATCGGGGAGCTCTCGTCGTCGTCGAGGTCGCCCCAGCCCTGTTCCCGGTCGCGGCGGGCGCGGCGCCTGTCGTTGAGGCGGGCGAGCTGGATGGCGAGTTCGAGCAGCAGGGTCAGGGCCGCGGCCAGCGCCAGCATCGAGAACGGGTCCTGGCCGGGCGTGGCGATGGCGGCGAAGACGAACATCGCCATGATCAGCCCCCGCCGCCACGACTTGAGCTTGGCGTAGCTGAGCACCCCGACGGCGTTGAGCGCGACGATGACCAGGGGAATCTCGAAGGACACCCCGAAGATCACGAGCAGGTTGATGATGAACCCGAAGTACTCCGAGCCCGACAACGCGGTGACCTGCACGTCGTTACCGACGGTGAGCAGGAACGACAACGCGTGCGAGACCACCAGGTAGGCCAGGACCGCGCCGGCGACGAACAGCACCGCGCCGGAGACGACGAAGCCGATCGCGTAACGGCGTTCCTTGGCATACAGGCCGGGGGTGATGAACGCCCACAGCTCGTACAGCCAGATCGGGCAGGCCAGCACGATGCCCGCGGTCAGCGCCACCTTCAGCCGCAGCATGAACTGTTCGAACGGTCCCGTGGCGAGCAGCCGGCAGCTGTCGTCGGCGCTGATGTCGGCGCGCGCGGACGCCGGCAGATCACAGTAGGGGCCGCGCAGGATCTCGCCGAGGCTCGGGAGCCCGAACAGGCCGGCGCTGTACCAGACGAACCCGACGATCGTGGTGAGCACCACGGCGGCGAGGGCGATGAGCAGGCGGGTGCGCAGTTCGTAGAGGTGCTCGACCAGCGACATGGTGCCGTCGGGATTGGTCTTGCGCCGGCTTCGACGCGGATCGAACGGGATGCGCACGGTGCGGTTCTCAGCTCCTGTCACGGCCGCCGGGATCAGCGGAGGACCGGGACATCCGCACGGATGCCCCGGTCAGGGAAATACGGTCAGGCCGAACGTGATTCGGGCTGCGGCGTCTGCGGCTGCGGCTCCACGGGGGCCGGGGCCGGCTGGGCCGGCGGCAACGGGCTCGGAGCCTGCTGCTGCGCGGGGCGCGCGTCGTCGTTCTGCATCTCCTTGACCTCGCTCTTGAAGATGCGCAGCGACCGGCCGAGACCGCGGGCCGCGTCGGGCAGCTTCTTCGAACCGAACAGGATGATCACGACGATCGCGACGATGGCCCAGTGCCAGGGGCTCATTGCACCCATTATCAACCTCCACTGATCTGCTGGCGTCGATGCTACCGGACCGACCCTGCAACGGCGCGCCGCACAGGGGCGTTCACGACGAGTTCGGAGCAGGTTCACAGCCCGTTCCCGGCGGGGGCGTCGTACGCGGCCAGGGCGGCCTGCGCCCGGTCCCGCACCGCCGCGACCAGCTCCGGCGGACCCAGCACACTGACCCCCGCGCCGAGGCCGACGGTCAACCGCGCCATCCAGTCCAGCGACGCGTAGTGCATCACCGCGTCGATGACCCCGTCGTCGTGCACCCGCACGTCGGTCAGCGGGTAGTAGTCGAGCAGCCACCCGTAGCCGGGGTCGATCCGCAACCGGGCCGCCGGCAGCGTCGGGTCGCCGGCGAACAGGTCGAGGTGGTCGTCCTCGCGCAGCGCCCGTTCGGGCGGGTCCGCCGGTTCGTCGAGTTCGGTGGCGGCGTCGATGCGGTCGAACCGGAACAGCCGCACCCCTTCGGCGGCCCGGCACCAGGCCTGCAGGTAGGTGTGTTCGCCGACCAGCACGATCCGGATCGGATCGACGTCGCGTTCGGACACCGCATCGCGGGAGGCCGAGTAGTAGGTCAGGTGCAGCACCCGGCGGTGCTGCACCGCCGAGCGCACGGTCGCCGCGACCGGATCCTCGGCGACGGGCTGCGCGGGGGCGGGCGTGCGGTCGGCGGCGGCCGCGGTGCCGGCGGCGGCCTCGATCTTCGCGATCGCCCCGAGCGCCGCGGTGGGGTCGACCACGCCGGGCATCTCCACCAGCGACCGCAACGCCACCAGCAGCGCCGTGGCCTCGGTGGACGTCAGCCGCAACGGCCGGTCGATCCCGGCGGTGAAGGTGACGACGATGCTGTCCTCGGAGAACGAGAGGTCGATCAGGTCGCCGGGACCGTAGCCGGGCAGCCCGCACACCCACAGCTGGTTCAGGTCGTCCATGATCTGTTTCGGGGTGACCCCGAGATCGCGGGCGGCCTCGGCGGCGCTGATCCCCGGATGGGCCGTGAAGTACGGCACCAGGTTCAGCAGCCGGGTCAACCGCCCGGACAGTCGTGTGCTCATCGGCTCTCCCCCCGGTCGGCACCGCCGCCGCTGTTCGAGACGGCACCGCCGCCGCTGTTCGAGACGGCACCGCCGCCGCTGTTCGAGACGGCACCGACGGTGGCCGTCGTGGTGGTGGCCAGCACCCGGGTGAGGATGCGGCGCACCTCCGCGCGCAGTTCCGGCGGGTCGAGCACCAGCGCGTCGGCGCCCTGCCCGGCGATCACCCGCCCGATCCACTCCCACGACCGCACCGGCACGTCGAGGACGGTGCCGGGACGGTCGCCGACCGCGCGGCGCTCGTGCTCGGTGCCGAGCCGGCGCAGTTCGAACGCGCGCCCGTCCGCGACCCATACGCGGGCGTGCCCGGTCACGTCGCCGGAGGTGGTGGCGGTCAGGGCGTGTGCCCGCAGGTCCACCCCGTCGGGGATCCGCACGGCCCCGGCGGGGCCGAACGCGGTGACGTCGTCGTCGATGCGGGAGAGCCGGAAGGTGCGCGGCGCCCCCCGGTCCCGGTCGAACCCCACCAGGTACCAGCGGCCGTGCACGGTGACCACGCCCCACGGTTCGACGGTGCGCTCGGTCCACGGGTCGGTCGGGGAACTGCGGTGCCGGAAGCGCACCGCGCGGCGCGTGTCGACGGCGGCGAGCACCTGCCCCAGCACCGGCTCGGAGCCGCGGCTGCGGGTCGGCATCGCGGTGATCGCGCCCGCCGGGTCGGCATCGACCTGCACCCCCGCGGCGCGCAGCTTGAGCAGCGCGCCCTGCGCCGCGGAGGTGAGCTCCGGCGACTCCCACAGTGCCGCCGCCACCGCGACGGCGGCCGCCTCGGCGCTGGTCAGCTCGATCTCGGGCAGTTCGTAGGCGTCGCGGTTGATGCGGTAGCCCTCGACGGTGGAGAACCGCGACGGCATGCCGGTCTCGAGCGGGATGCCCAGGTCGCGCAGCTCGTTCTTGTCGCGTTCGAACATGCGGCTGAACGCTTCGTCGCTGCCCGATTCGTCGTATCCGGCGACGGAGGCGCGGATCTTCTCGGCGGTGAGGAACTGGCGGGTGGACAGCAGGCAGATGACCAGGTTCACCAGCCGCTCGACTTTGGAATTCGCCACGCGGTGCAGCCTAATCCCCCGCCCGCCGGCCGACCCGGTTACCGGACGCGGACGACCCGCGGCACGCTACATCGAGGCGATGAGCCGTTCGACGCGCTCGTCGACGGAGCGGAACGGGTCCTTGCACAGCACCGTGCGCTGCGCCTGGTCGTTGAGCTTGAGGTGCACCCAGTCGACGGTGAAGTCCCGGCCGGCGTCCTGCGCGGCGGCGATGAAGTCGCCGCGCAGCTTCGCCCGGGTGGTCTGCGGCGGGGTGTGCACGGCCGCGTCGACGGACTCGTCGTCGGTCAGCCGCGCCGCCAGCCCCTTGCGCTGGAGCAGATCGAACACCCCGCGCCCGCGCTTGATGTCGTGGTACGCCAGATCCAGCTGGGCGATCTTCGGGTCGGACAGCTCCAGGTCGTAGCGGTCCTGATAGCGCTGGAACAACTTGCGTTTGATCACCCAGTCGATCTCGGTGTCCACCTTCGCGAAGTCCTGCGACTCGACCGCGTCGAGCACCCGGCCCCACAGATCCACCACCTGCTCGACGTGCGGATCGGGTTCGCGGGTGCGCAGGTACTCCACCGCCCGGCCGTGGTACTCGCGCTGGATGTCGAGGGCGCTGGCCTGCCGGCCCCCGGCCAGGCGCACCGGCCGCCGCCCGGTCAGGTCGTGGCTGACCTCCCGGATGGCCCGGATCGGGTTGTCGAGGGCGAAGTCGCGGAACGCCACGCCGGCCTCGATCATCTCGAGCACCAGCGACGCGGAGCCGACCTTGAGCATCGTGGTGGGCTCGGACATGTTCGAGTCGCCGACGATCACGTGCAGCCGCCGGTACTTCTCGGCGTCGGCGTGCGGCTCGTCGCGGGTGTTGATGATCGGCCGGGACCGGGTGGTCGCCGACGACACGCCCTCCCAGATGTGCTCGGCGCGCTGCGACAGGCAGTAGGTCGCGGCCTTGGGGGTCTGCAGCACCTTCCCGGCGCCGCAGATCAGCTGCCGCGTCACCAGGAACGGCAGCAGCACGTCCGAGATGCGGGAGAACTCCCCGGCCCGCACCACGAGGTAGTTCTCGTGGCAGCCGTAGGAGTTGCCGGCCGAGTCGGTGTTGTTCTTGAACAGGTAGATGTCGCCGCCGATGCCTTCCTCGGCGAGGCGCTGTTCGGCGTCGATCAGCAATTCCTCGAGCACCCGCTCCCCGGCGTGGTCGTGCTCGACGAGCTGGAGAAGGTCGTCACATTCGGCGGTCGCGTACTCCGGGTGCGAACCCACGTCCAGGTACAGGCGCGCCCCGTTGCGGAGGAACACGTTCGAGCTGCGGCCCCAGGACACCACCCGACGGAACAGATACCGGGCGACCTCGTCGGGGCTCAGCCGCCGGTGCCCGTGGAAGGTGCACGTGACGCCGAACTCCGTCTCGATGCCCATGATTCGTCGCTGCACACTTCGACAGTACCGCGCGGAACCACCGAGCATGAGCCGCAACGAGATTACGGTTGTACCCGTGATCTTCGCTCCCGCCCCGCTGACGCGCCTGGACCGGTCCCTGTTCGCCGGCAGCGCCGCCCTGCGTCCCTCCCCCGCCGACCCCGTGCTGCGGGGCCTGAGCCGCGCCGCCGACCACGGTCGGCTGTGGATGGGCTGCGCGGCGGCGTGCGCCGCGATCGGCGGCCGGCCCCGCCGCGGCGCCGTCCGCGGCATGCTGGCGCTGGCCGGGGCCAGTGCCCTGGCCAACGGGGTGCTCAAGCCGCTGCTGCCGCGCCGCCGGCCCCCGGCCCGGCAGGACGGCCCGCTGCGCCGCTCGCTGCCGACGCCGCGCTCGTCGTCGTTCCCGTCCGGGCATTCGGCGTCGGCGGCGGCGTTCACCACCGGGATGGCCCTCGAATCCCCGGTGACGGGGGCGTTGCTCGCGCCGGTGGCCGCGGCGGTCGCCTACTCCCGGGTACACACCGGGGTGCACTGGCCGGCCGACGTGGTCACCGGCGTCGCCGTCGGTGCGGCGGTGGCCCTGGCCACGCGCCGCTGGTGGGCGGTGCGCCCCGACGAGCCCGCCCGGCTGGGCCCGCCCGGCCCGGCCCCGGCCCTGCCGCAGGGCCGGGACCTGCTGGTGCTGGTCAACCCCGGCGCCGGCCGCGACGACGACGCGGGCGTGATCGCGGCGGCGCTGCCCCAGGCACGGGTGGTCACCCTCGACCCGGACGAGGAGTTCACCGCCCAGCTGGACCGGTTCGTCGCCGAGCACACCCCCGCAGCGCTCGGCGTCCACGGCGGGGACGGCACCGTGCGAGCCGCGGCGAGCGCGGCCGTCGCGCACGGGCTGCCGCTGGCGGTGTTCCCGGGCGGCACCCTGAACCACTTCGCCCGCGACGCCGGGCTGCTCGACCTGGAGCAGACCGTGCGCGCGGTCGAGCGGGGGCAGGCGCTACGGGTCGACCTCGGCCGGGTGTGGGTGGACGGCACCGGCCCGGACGGTGCCGATCGGTCCGGCCCGGACGGTGCCGACCGGGGTGGACACGTGTTCGTCAACACCGCCAGCGTGGGCGGCTATCCGGACTCGGTGCGGCTGCGTGAGCGGTGGGAGCCGAGGATCGGCAAGTGGCCGGCCGCGGCGGCGGCGCTGGCCGCGGTCCTCGCGACCGCGAGCCCGCTGCGGGTGTCGCTGGACGGGGTGCCCACCGCGGTGTGGTTGCTGTTCGTCGGCAGCGGCCGGTACGCGCCGGACGACCGGGTGCCGATGTCACGGCCCCGCATCGACACCGGCACCCTGGACGTGCGGTATCTGCGGGCCGACCTGCACTGGTCGCGGACCCGGCTGCTCGCGGCCGCGGTCACCGGCAGCCTCGCCGGATCCCCGATCCACGTGCGGCGCGAAGCGCCGGCGCTGTCGGTGCGGGTGCGCAGCGGCCGGGTCGCCCTGGCCACCGACGGTGAGGTGCTCGCCGAGGGCGCGCTGTTCGAGTTCCGCAGCGTCCCCGGCGAGCTCACCCTCTACCGGCCCCTCGATCAGGAACCCTGAACGGGCCCCGACCCGTCCGGCCCGGTGGTGCCGGTGTCGTCGCCGGACCGCTCGCCGGTGCCGGGCAGCAACTGGTCGAGCGCGGCGCCGGTGATGCGGCGGAACGCGCGACGCGGGCGCGGCTTCTCGAGCACCGCCACCTCGAGCTCGGCGCGGCCGAGCACCCGGGTGCCGATCTCGGCCCCGGCGGCGGGCACCTGCTGCAGCGCCTGCACCGCGACCTGCACCGCCTCCGCGAGGGACAGACCCGGCCGGTACGACTCGCGCAGGGCGGTGGCGATGGGTTCGGTGTGCCCGCCCATCACCACGAACTGCGGTTCGTCGACGATCGAGCCGTCGTAGGTGATGCGATACAGCTGCGCGGTGTCGGCGGAGTCGGCGCGGCCGACCTCGGCGACGCAGATCTCCACCTCGTACGGCTTGGGCTGCTCGGTGAAGATGGTGCCCAGGGTCTGCGCGTACGCGTTGGCCAGCGACCGCACGGTCACGTCGCGCCGGTCGTAGGAGTAGCCGCGCATGTCGGCGTGCACGATCCCGGCGCGCCGCAGGTTCTCGAACTCGTTGTACTTGCCGACCGCCGCGAACCCGATGCGGTCGTAGAGCTCGCTGACCTTGTGCAGCGCCTTCGACGGGTTCTCGGCAACGAACACCACCCCGTCGGCGTAGATCAGCACGACCACGCTGCGGCCCCGCGCGATGCCCTTGCGCGCCAGTTCCGAGCGATCGCGCATGATCTGCTCGGCGGACGCATAGTACGGCAGCGTCACTGCGCACCTCCCTGCCCGTGCTCGGCGACGGTGCGGTCCGCGACCACGGTGCGGGCCAGCGCCGACAAGGTCTGCTCCGGCACCTCGGTGGCGCCGTCGGCGGTGATGACCACCGCGGTGGGATAGATGCCGCGGGTGGTGTCCGGGCCGCCGGTGGCGGTGTCGTCGTCGGCCGCGTCGTAGAGCGCCTCGACGACGGTGCGCAGCGCGGCCGCCTCGTCGGCGTCGGCGCGGTAGAGCTTCTTCAGCGACGACTTGGCGAACAGCGATCCCGAGCCCACCGCGTGGTAGCCGGCGCGCTCCTCGTAGCGGCCCCCGACCACGTCGTAGGACACGATCCGGCCGGCGCGCTGCGGTTCCGGGGCCTCGAGGTCGTAGCCGACCAGCAGCGGCACCACCGCCAGGCCCTGCATCGCGGCCCCGAGGTTGCCGCGCACCATCGACGACAGCCGGTTGGCCTTGCCGTCGAAGGTCAGCGGCACACCCTCGATCTTCTCGTAGTGTTCGAGCTCGACCGCGAACAGGCGCACGAGTTCGATGGCCAGGCCGGCGGTGCCGGCGATACCGGCCGCGGAGTAGCTGTCGGTGACGAACACCTTCTCCACGTCGCGGCTGGCGACCATGTTGCCCATGGTGGCGCGCCGGTCACCGGCGATGAGCACGCCGCCGGCGAACGTCACGGCGACGATCGTGGTGCCGTGCGGGGCGATGTCCGCGTCGGCGCCCCGCAGCCCGGGACGGTTCTCCGGCAGCAGTTCCGGCGCATGCATGCGCAAGTGGTCGGAGAACGAGGACAGCGGGGAACCGAACGGCATGCGCGGCGGGTGGACGGGGAACGGGATCGGCGAACGCTCCGCTGTCACTGGCCGCCCTTCTGCACGTACGCACGCACGAAGTCCTCGGCGTTCTCCTCGAGCACGTCGTCGATCTCGTCGAGCAGGTCGTCGGTCTCGGCCGCGAGCTTCTCGCGTCGTTCCTGACCGGCACCGCCGTCGCCGACGACCTCGTCGTCGTCGCCTCCGCCACCGCGTGTGGTCCGCTCCTGAGCCATAGCGGTCGACCTCCTCGTTCGTTCGTGGGGCCCGCTCCGGCCTCGGCCGGTGCGAGCTCCGACTGCTCGGACCTCCACCCTACCGAGCAGATGCGACACTCCGCGCGACTACGCGCGTGTCGCGCCCGCCCGGACGGGTCAGCTGGTCAGTTCGTCGACCAGTTGGGCCGCCGAATCCACCGAGTCGAGCAGCTTGCCGACGTGCGCGCGGCTGCCCCGCAGCGGCTCGAGGGTGGGGATGCGCACCAGGGATTCGCCGCCGAGGTCGAAGATCACCGAGTCCCAGCTGGCGGCGGCGATGTCGGCGCCGAACCGGCGCAGGCACTCGCCGCGGAAGAACGCGCGGGTGTCCGACGGCGGGGTGTGCACCGCGTCGAGCACATCCTGCTCGGCGACCAGGCGCTCCATCGAGCCGCGGGCGACGAGCCGGTTGTACAGGCCCTTGTCCAGCCGCACGTCGGAGTACTGCAGGTCCACCAGGTGCAGCCGCGGCGCCGACCACGCCAGGCCCTCCCGGTTCCGGAAGCCCTCGAGCAGGCGCAGCTTGGCCGGCCAGTCCAGCAGGTGCGCGCACTCCATGGGGTCGCGTTCGAGCAGGTCGAGGATCATCGCCCACTTGTCGAGGATGTCGCGCACCCGCTTGTCGTCGGTGCCGTCGTGGAACTTCGCGACGCGCTCGTGGTAGATCCGCTGCAACGCCAGGCCGGTCAGCTCACGGCCGTCGGTCAGGGCGACGGTCTTGCGCAGCGTGGGGTCGTGGCTGATGTGGTGCACGGCGGTGACCGGCCGGGCCAGCTGCAGGTCCGACAGGTCCACCCCGGCCTCGATCAGGTCCAGCACCAGCGCAGTGGTGCCGACCTTGAGGTAGGTCGACATCTCGGCGAGGTTGGCGTCGCCGATGATCACGTGCAGGCGTCGGTACTTGTCGGCGTCGGCGTGCGGCTCGTCGCGGGTGTTGATGATGCCGCGTTTGAGGGTGGTCTCGAGCCCGACCTCGACCTCGATGTAGTCGGCGCGCTGGGACAGCTGGAATCCGGCCTCGTCGCCGGACTGGCCGATGCCGACCCGGCCGGAACCGGTGATCACCTGCCGGGAGACGAAGAACGGGGTCAGCCCGGCCACCACCGCCGAGAACGGGGTGTCGCGGGCCATGAGGTAGTTCTCGTGGGTGCCGTACGAGGCACCCTTGCCGTCGACGTTGTTCTTGTACAGCTGCAGGCGCGGCGCGCCGGGCACGCTCGAGGCGTGCCGGGCGGCGGCCTCCATCACCCGTTCGCCGGCCTTGTCCCAGATCACCGCGTCGAGGGGGTCGGTGACCTCCGGCGCCGAGTATTCGGGGTGGGCGTGGTCGACGTACAGCCGGGCGCCGTTGGTGAGGATCATGTTGGCGGCGCCGACCTCGTCGGCGTCGATGACGGGGGCCGGACCGTTGAAGCGGCCCAGGTCGAATCCGCGGGCGTCGCGCAGCGGGGATTCGACCTCGTAGTCCCAGCGGGTGCGCTTGGCGCGCGGCACCCCCTCGGCGGCCGCGTACGCCAGGACCGCCTGGGTGGACGTGAGGATCGGGTTCGCTGTGGGCTCGTTGGGTGAGGAGATCCCGTACTCGACCTCGATGCCGATGATCCGCTGCATGACGTCGAGATTAGGTGATCGGTGCCGGTCCGGCCGGGCCGGGCGGGGCGGGCGGACCGGGGCGGGCGGCGGACGGGGCGACGGCGGCGTCGAGATACTCGACCGAGCCGGTCGCGCGCAGGACCGTGCGGACGCCGGGCGGCGCCCACCGCACGGCCGGGTCGCGGCCGAGCACGGGGTCGACGAGGTCGATGCGGCGGCCGCGGGTGTGCAGGGTGCAGCCGCCGGCGGCGAGGACGTTGCGCACCCAGTCGGTGCGGGGGCCGTAGGTCAGGGCGATGCGGTAGCCGCCGTCGCGACCGAACACCAGCACCGGGGTGCGGTAGCGGCGCCCGGTACGCCGGCCGCGGTGCTCGATCACCGCCGTCAGCGGTAGGTGTCCGGCCACCGGCCGGGCGAGCCGGTTGGTGACGACCCTGTTGAACCGGGCCAGGGCGCGGGGCAGCGGCACGGTCAGCCTCCTGCCGGTCGCGTCGCACGCCGGTGGGGCCGCCGCGGGACGCGGCGACCCCACCGGCGCGGCGTCACAGGTACTGGCCCGTGTTCGACTCGGTGTCGATCGCCCGGCTGGCGCTGGCGTTCTTGCCGGTGACCAGGGTGCGGATGTAGACGATGCGTTCGCCCTTCTTGCCGGAGATCCGGGCCCAGTCGTCCGGGTTGGTGGTGTTGGGCAGGTCCTCGTTCTCGGCGAACTCGTCGACGATGGAGTCGAGCAGGTGCTGCACCCGCAGACCGGGCGCGCCGGTCTCGAGTACCGACTTGATCGCGTACTTCTTGGCGCGGTCGACGATGTTCTGGATCATCGCGCCGGAGTTGAAGTCCTTGAAGTACAGGACCTCCTTGTCGCCGTTGGCGTACGTCACCTCGAGGAAGCGGTTCTCCTCGCTCTCGGCGTACATCCGGTCGACGACCCGTTCGATCATGGCGCGCACGCACGCCCCGCGGTGCCCGCCGAACTCGGCGAGGTCGTCGGCGTGCACCGGCAGTCCCTCGGTGAGGTACTTGGAGAAGATGTCCAGCGCCGCCTCGGCGTCGGGCCGCTCGATCTTGATCTTCACATCGAGTCGGCCGGGTCGCAGGATCGCCGGGTCGATCATGTCCTCGCGGTTGGACGCGCCGATCACGATGACGTTCTCGAGACCCTCGACGCCGTCGATCTCGGACAGCAGCTGCGGCACCACCGTGGTCTCGACATCCGACGACACACCGGAGCCGCGGGTGCGGAAGATCGAGTCCATCTCGTCGAAGAACACGATCACCGGCGTGCCTTCGGAGGCCTTCTCGCGGGCCCGCTGGAAGATCAGCCGAATGTGGCGTTCGGTCTCGCCGACGAACTTGTTGAGCAGCTCGGGGCCCTTGATGTTGAGGAAGTAGGACTTCGCTTCCTTCGAATCCTCGCCGCGGGCCTCGGCGATCTTCTTGGCCAGCGAGTTGGCGACGGCCTTGGCGATGAGGGTCTTGCCGCAGCCGGGCGGGCCGTACAGCAGCACGCCCTTGGGCGGGCGCAGCGCGTACTCACGGAACAGGTCCTTGTGCAGGAACGGCAGTTCCACCGCGTCGCGGATCTGCTCGATCTGCCGGCCGAGGCCACCGATGTCGTTGTAGTCGACGTCGGGAACCTCCTCGAGGACGAGGTCCTCGACCTCGGCCTTGGGGATGCGCTCGAAGGCGTAGCCGGCCTTGCTGTCGACCAGCAGCGAATCACCCGGCCGCAGCTTGAACGACGGCTCGGCGTCCTCGCTCACCTCGACGGTGCCGGCCGCCGCGGCGGCCGCTGCGGCGAGCGGCGCGGCCAGCCACACGATGCGCTCCTCGTCGGCGTGTCCGACGACGAGGGCGCGGGTGCCGTCGTCGAGGACCTCGCGCAGGGTGGTGATCTCTCCGACCCGCTCGAATCCGCCGGCTTCGACGACGGTCAGCGCCTCGTTCAACCGGACCGTCTGGCCGGAGACGAAACCATCGGGTTCGAGGTTCGGGGACACCGTGACCCGCATCTTGCGGCCGGAGGTGAACACGTCCACGGTCTGATCGTCGTAGATGCCGAGCAGCACCCCGTAGCCGCTGGGGGGCTGACCGAGCCGGTCGACTTCCTCGCGCAGGGTGATCAGCTGCTGGCGCGCCTCCTTGAGCGTGTCCATCAGCTTGCCGTTGCGCACGGTCAGGGAGTCGATCCGGGCCTCGAGGTCACGGACCTGTTCGGACGGTTCGACGAGCCGCCGCCGCAGGGCGGTCGCCTCGGCGCGCAGCGCTTCGAGTTCTTGTGCCGCCGCAACCGAATCCGGGTTCTCTGTCGAGCTCATGTGCGACTCCCTCCACTATCGGTCTTTCCACGCTACCGGCAGACGGCCGACTGTGTGGTGCGACGCGAAATCGGCATGCTGCGAATGCGTGTCGGATTCCTCACGGCGGCGGGCCCGAATCCCCGATACCGATGTTAGCCTTGCCTTTCTCTCTGCCGGGTCGAAAGGATTCCCGTGACCACTCGCACGAGACGGGCCGCTGCCGCCGTCGCCGTCGCCGCACTGACCGCGCTGCCCGCCTGCGCCGCCGACGACTCCGCCGGTGGGTCGCCCACCTCCTCCGCCGCGACGACGTCCGCGGCCGGCCCCGCCGCCGCGGCAACCGAGGGCGAGCTCGAAGCGGTGCTGACGACGTTCTTCGACCCGGCGGTGCCGGCGGCGGACAAGGCCGTGGTGGTCGAGGACGGCGACGACCGGGGCGCGCTGCTCGAGCAGTTCAACGGGGTGCTCGCCGGCTACCCGCTCACCGCCGACGTCGAGTCCGTGAACGCCGTCGACGACGACACGGTCTCGGCAACCGTGCAGGTCACCGGTCCGCACGGCGGCGCCCCGATGCCGCTGACGTTCGAGCGGGAGGACGGCACCTGGCGGCTGGCGGACGAGAGCACCTGCCAGGTCCTGGCGATGGGGTCGCTGAACTGCTCGTGACCGGGGCGGCTCGGCCGCCGTGCGGATCAGGCGGCTCGGCCGCCGTGCGGACCGGAGCGGTCAGCCCTTGCTGGGCCGGCGCTGCGGCTTCGGTGTGACGGTGCCCTCGGCGAGGCGGCGGGCGCTGACCAGGAACGCGGTGTGCCCCTGCATCCGATGCTCCGGACGCACGGCCAGGCCGACCACGTGCCAGCCGCGCACCATCGACTCCCACGACCGCGGTTCGGTCCAGCAGGTCTGCTCACGCAGCGCCTCGACCACCTTCGACAGCTGAGTCACCGTCGCCACGTACACGATCAGCACCCCACCGGGTACCAGCGCCTTCGCCACCGTCGGCAGCGCGTCCCAGGGGGCCAGCATGTCCAGCACCACCCGGTCGACCGGACCGTGCCGGTCGAGGTCGTAGTCCGCGACGTCGCCCACCGTGAGATCCCAGTTCCCGGGACGCTCCCCGAAGAACGTCTCGACGTTGCGCACCGCGTGCTCGGCGTGGTCGTCGCGCACCTCGTAGGAGATCACCCGGCCGGTCGGCCCCACGGCCCGCAGCAGCGAACAGGTCAGCGCACCCGAACCGGCGCCCGCCTCGAGCACCCGGGCGCCGGGGAACACGTCGCCCTCGTGCACGATCTGCGCGGCGTCCTTGGGGTAGATCACCTGCGCCCCGCGCGGCATGGACAGCACGTAATCGGTCAGCAGCGGCCGCAGCGCCAGGTAGGGGGTGCCGTTGGTGGAGGTGACGACGCTGCCCTCGTCCGTGCCGATGAGCGCGTCGTGCAGGATGCCGCCGCGGTGGGTGTGGAACTCCTTGCCCGCCTCGAGCACCACCGTGTACTTGCGGCCCTTGGCGTCGGTGAGCTGCACCCGGTCACCGACCTCGAACGGTCCGCTGCGCCCGAGTCCACCTGCTGCCATCGCCGTATCCACCTTCGTCCGCTCCGCCGGTACCGACACCGTGTCGGTCCCGGGCCATACCCTGCCAGGTGTGAGCACAGCCGCGACGACGCCCCCCACCGACGACCGGCCCGCGGCCCCGCGGACGCCGGCGCTGTCGCCGTCGCGCGCCGCCGACTTCAAACGCTGTCCGCTGCTGTACCGGTTCCGGGCGATCGACCGGATCCCCGAGGTCCCGTCGCGGGCCCAGCTGCGCGGCAGCGTCGTCCACGCAGCCCTCGAGGCGCTGTTCGCGCTGCCGGCCGCCGAGCGGCGGCCCGGACCCGCCGGCGAGCTGGTGGCACCGGCGTGGCAGCGGCTGCTCGAGGAGGCACCCGACCTCGCCGACGTGATCGGCCCGGGCGAGCGCGACCGGTTCCTCACCGAGGCCCGCGCCCTCGTCGCCCGCTACTTCGCACTCGAGGATCCCACCGGGTTCACCCCGCAAGCGTGCGAGCTGCGCGTAGAAACCGAACTGGACGACGGGCTGCGGCTGCGGGGCTTCGTCGACCGGATCGACATCTCCCCCCAGGGGCTGGTGCGCGTGGTCGACTACAAGACCGGCCGGGCACCCCGCGAGACCGGCGAGGCGGCAGCGCTGTTCCAGCTGAAGTTCTACGCGCTGATGGTGCTGCGCACCCGCGGGGTGGTACCGGCGCGGCTGCGGCTGCTGTACCTGGCGGACGGACAGGTACTCGACTACACCCCCGACGGGGACGAACTGCGCCGCTTCGAGGGCACCGTGCGCGCCCTCTGGGCGGCCGTGCGCACCGCGACCGACGCACGGGACTTCCGGCCCAACCCGGGGCCGCTGTGCCGGTGGTGCGATCATCGGGTGCGGTGCCCGGAATTCGGCGGCACCGCCCCGCCCTATCCGGGCCGGCCGGACGAGCCCGCCGGCGCGGCCCGTCCCGAGGAGGAAACGAGCGAGTGAGCGACGCGGCGTACTTCGTGCCGATCGACGGCGGCCCCGGCGACGGGGGCACTGCCGTCGAACGGTTTCGGCCCACCGCCCATACGGTCAGCACGTGGGCACCGACGATGCAGCACGGCGCCCCGCCGTCGGCGCTGCTGGCCCGCGCCCTCGAACGCTGCGGCCGCCGCCCCGACGCCCGACTGACCCGCATCTGCGTCGAACTGCTCGGCCCGGTGCCGCTGACCGAGATCGAGGTCCGCACCCGCATCGACCGCCCCGGCCGCAAGGTCGAACTCGTCGTCGCCGAGCTGTGGGCCGCCGGCCCCGACGGCACCCCCCGAGCGGTGGCCCGTGGCACCGCCTGGCGCATGCAGACCGCCGACCTGCCCGAGGTCGCCCACGCCGCGGACGCGCCGCTGCCGCCGCCGGCGCAGGGCGTCGTCGAACACCCCGGCTCGGCGTTCTGGCAGACCGGATTCGTGCGCACCCTGGACTGGCGCACGATCACCCCGATCGGGGCGCCGGGGCCGTCGGCGGCGTGGCTGCGCACCGACCTGGCGCTCGTCGAGGGCGAGGCCCCGACCCCGGTCCAGCGGCTGTTCACCGTCGCCGATGTCGCCAACGGCGTCGGTTCCAAACTCGACCCCGCCGTCTGGACCTTCCTCAACACCGACCTGACGGTGCACCTGTTCCGGGAACCGGTCGGCGAGTGGGTCGGCATCAGCGCCGAGACGTCCACCGGCCCGGACGGGGTGGGCATGACCGCCGGGGTGCTGTACGACGAGGACGGCGCCGTCGGACGGATCGCGCAAACCGTGCAGGTCCGCCCCCGCTGACCCCGCCGCGGGTACCGATCACCGGGCGGGCGCCCGCGGACCGTGCCACACTCGACCGGACATTTCGGTACCGGACATTTCGGTCGGCACCAGGGGAGGACGACATGCCCGCGACCGGTCCCCACCGCAGAGCCCGCGCCGCCACCGCCGCGCTGCGCACAGCACCGTGGTGGACGTCCGTGCTCCTCGGACTCGTCTGCCTGCTGCTCGGCCTGCTGCTCACGACGAGACCGCTGACCTCACTGTCCGCGCTGGGCCTGCTCATCGGCCTGGCCGCGATCACCGCCGGCACCGCCGACCTGCTCGCCGCGTACCGCTCCCACGCCGGGGCGGCGGCGACCGCCACCGCCCTCGCCTGGATCGGGTTCGGCATCGCCGTCCTCGCCTGGCTCGGCCGGGCCCTGGATCTGCTCGCCCCCGCCGTCGCGCTCGCCCTCGTCGTCGGCGGCGCCCTGCGTCTGGTCCGCGCCGCCCGCGGCGACCTCGACGAGCGACTCACCACCGCAGTCCTCGGCCTCGCCGACATCGTGTTCGGTGTCCTCGCCTGGCGCTGGCCCGACGTCACGGTCCTCGTCGTCGCCTTCCTGTTCGGCATCCGCACCGTGTTCTTCGGCCTCGCCCGCATCGGCGACGGACTCGCCGCCCTCGACGACCGCACCCCCGGACCCACCCCGACGGCGCCCCGCCGCACCCCTGCCCGGTACCGGCGACCGGCCGTGGCGGTTTTCGCGCTGCTCGTGGCCGTCGCCGCAGCCGGCGTGGCGGTCCGCCTGCGCGCCGGCTCCCCCGTCGTCGACGCGTTCTACACCGCACCGCACCGGATGCCCGATCATCCCGGCGCGCTGCTGCGCGCCGAACCGTTCACCCGCGCCGTCCCCGACGGCGCCGAGGCCTGGCGCATCCTCTACACCACCACCCGCGACGACGACCAGCCCGCCGTGGCCAGCGCCCTGGTCGTGGTCGCGAAGAACGCCCCGCCCGGACCTCGACCGGTGATCGCCTGGGCCCACGGGACCACCGGTTTCGCCGAACCCTGTGCGCCCACCCTCCTCGACGACCCGCTCGGCGCCGGCGCCCTGCCCGCCGAGTCCGCGCTCCTCGACCGCGGCTGGGCCCTGGTGGCCACCGACTACGTCGGCCTGGGCACCGCAGGCCCGCACCCGTACCTGATCGGGCAGGGCGAAGGACGCTCGGTGCTCGACGCTGTGCGTGCGGCCCACCACCTCGACCACCTCGACCTCGCCGACCGCACCGTCGTCTGGGGGCACTCTCAGGGCGGGCACGCGGCCCTGTGGGCGGGGCTGCTCGCCCCCACCTACGCCCCGGACACACCCGTCGCCGGGATCGCCGCGATGGCCCCCGCCAGCGACACCGTCGCGCTGACCACCGGACTCGACACCGTTCCCGGCGGCAGCGTGTTCGCCTCGTACGTCCTCGCCGCCTACACCGCGGTCTACGACGACGTCGACGGCGACACCTACGTCGGGCCCGCCGCCCGCACCCTCGTGCGCGAGATGGCGACAAGGTGCCTGTCCGAACCCGCCGTCTACGTCTCGGTCCTGTCGGCACTCTCGCTCAGTCGCGACCGGTCCGTGCTGCGCACCGACCCCACCACCGGACCCCTCGGCCGCCGCCTCGCGGAGAACGTCCCCACCGGCACGACGGCCGTGCCCGTCCTGCTCGCGCAGGGCGCCACCGATTCCCTCGTCACCGCCGCCGTGCAGGACGGCTACGTGCGCGACCGCTGCGCCGAGAACTGGGCCCTGGACTACCGCAGCTATCCCGGCCGGGACCACCTCGGGCTCGTCGCCGAGGACTCCCCGCTCGTACCCGAACTACTCACCTGGACCGAACAGCGTCTCGCCGGCATCGCCGCCCCCGGCACCTGCCCCGGGCGCTGACGCGCCGGACGCTCGGCCGCGGCTACTCGGCGCCGCGCATCGCGCGGCACGACCGGATGTCCGTCGCCAGGATCGCCCGCGCCCCGATCTCGGCGAGCCGATCCATCACCGCGTTGTGACCCTTGCGCGGCACCATCGCCCGCACCGCCACCGACGAGTCGTCGGCGAGCGGTGAGATCGTCGGCGACTCCAGACCCGGAGTGATCTGCACCGCCTCGTCGAGAACCGGCTTGGGGCAGTCGTAGTCGAGCATCACGTACTGCTGCGCGAACACCACGCCCTCGATGCGGGCGACGAGCTGGTTGCGCGCCGAATCGCCGCGGCTCGCGCCCTCCTGCTCGATCAGCACACCCTCCGAGTCGCACAGCGACTCCCCGAACGCCACCAGATCGTGCTGGCGCAGCGTCCGGCCGGAGCCGACGACGTCGGCGATCGCGTCGGCCACCCCCAGCTGAATGGAGATCTCCACCGCGCCGTCGAGGCGGATGACCGTCGCCTCGATCCCCCGCGCCGTCAGATCACGGCGGACCAGGTTGGGGTACGACGTCGCGATCCGCAGGCCGGCGAGGTCCTCGATCTTCCAGTCCCGGCCCTTCGGCGCCGCGTAGCGGAAGGAGGAGTACCCGAACCCCAGAGCGAGCCGCTCGGTGACCGGCGCCGCCGAATCCAGCGCCAGGTCACGGCCGGTGATGCCCAGATCGAGCTCGCCGGAACCGACGTAGATGGCGATGTCCTTCGGGCGCAGGAAGAAGAACTCGACGTCGTTGACCGGGTCGATGACGGTCAGGTCGCGCGAGTCGGTGCGGCGCCGGTATCCGGCCTCGCGCAGGATTTCGGCGGCGGACTCGGACAGCGAGCCCTTGTTCGGAACTGCGACGCGCAGCATGGACGGTCCTTTCGGCAACGGTGCGAAGAGCAGGGAAGGAACAGGCGGAAGGTCTCGCGGGCACGACGGCCGGCCCCGGGGCGGCTGCCCGACGGCGAGCCGTCACAGATGCCCGACGGCGAGCCGTCACAGATGCCCGACGGCGAGCCGTCACAGATGCTTGTAGACGTCCTCGAGCTTCAGACCCCGCCCGACCATCAGCACCTGCACCCAGTACAACAACTGCGAAATCTCCTCCGCCAGCTGCTCGTCGCTCTGGTATTCGGCGGCGATCCACACCTCGCCGGCCTCCTCGATCACCTTCTTGCCCTGCGCATGGACGCCGGCGTCCAGGGCGGCAACGGTGCCGGACCCCTCGGGACGGGTGACGGCACGCTCGGACAGCTCGGCGAACAGGGAATCGAAGGTCTTCACGGGGGTTCATTGTTTCATGACCGCGGCGTGCTCCCGCACCCAGTGCCGCGACCGCCCCGGGCGCCCGGCCCGGACCGTCAGAACTCGAGGGCGAGGCCGCTGTCGAACCGGCGGCGCCGCCCGGTGCGCGGATCGTCGAACTCGACGGTCCGCGCCAGCAACCGCAGCGGATCCGAGAAATCGTCCGGCGCGCGGCGCCGGAACCGCGGATAGAAGTTGTCCCCGACGATCGGCGCCCCCAGCGAGCTCAGGTGCAGCCGCAGCTGATGGGTGCGCCCGGTCCGCGGATGCAGCCGGTACCGGGCCAGGTCCCCGCGCCGGTCGAGCAGCTCGATCCGCGTCTCGGAGTTCGGCTCGCCGGGCTCCTCCACGGCCGTGAGCTCGCCGTGCCGCTTACGGATCCGGCTGCGCACCGTGCGGGGGAACTCGAGTCCCGGCCGGTACGGGGCGATCGCCTCGTACACCTTGCGCACCCGCTGCCGCTCGAACAGCTGCTGGTACGGCCCCCGCAATCCCGGATCGGTGGTGCACAGCAGCACGCCCGCCGTCATCCGGTCCAGACGGTGCACCGGAACCAGGTCCGGCAGCCCGAGTTCCCGGCGCAGCCGCACCACCACCGTCTCCCGGATGTGCGCGCCCCGCGGGATCGTCGCCAGGAAGTGTGGCTTGTCCACGACGAGGAGCCCCTCGTCGCGGTGCAGGACCGTCACCGGGAACGGCACCGGCACCTCCGGCGGCGGCTCCCGGTAGAAGTACACGAACCGGCCCGGCTGGTACCGGGTCTGCGCGGTCACCGGCCGGCCGTGCTCGTCGACGAGCTCACCGGCCGCGACGTGGCGGTGCCAGTCCTCGCCGGGCTCGGCGCCGCGCAGGAACCCGAGGATCGTGGGGGCGGGATCGGTGACGGGCAGCCGCAGCCGGTCCGGGCCGAGACCGTCGCGTACCGGCAGCGGCGACGCAGCCACCGTCAGGGCCCGACCGGGTCCGGCACGCACGCCTCGCACACCAGGCTCAGCTCCCGGCCGTTGACGTCCGGGTGGTTGCGGTAGCGCGAGGTCGGCGCCCGGCACAGCGTGCACCGGCCCAACACCGCCGCCGCGTCCGAGAACTCGACGTTCGTGCGGCCGTCGAAGACGTACAGCGAACCCTCCCACAGCCCGTCGTCGCCGAACGTCTCCCCGTACCGGACGATGCCGCCGTCGAGCTGATACACCTGCTCGAACCCGCGGTTGCGCATCAACGCGGACAGCACCTCGCAGCGCACCCCGCCCGTGCAGTAGGTCACCACCGGACGTGACTTGAGGTGGTCGTAGCGGCCGCTGTCGAGCACCGACACGAACTCGCGCGTGGTCCCCACATCCGGCACGACCGCCCCGCGGAACCGGCCGATCTCCGCCTCGAACGCGTTGCGCCCGTCGAAGAACACCACCTCGTCGCCGCGCTCGCCGATCAGCTCGTGCAGCCCGTGCGGCGACAGGTGCACCCCACCACCGACCACCCCGTGCTCGTCGACCTTCAGCTCGTGCGGCGCCCCGAAGGTCACGATCTCCGGCCGTACCCGCACCGACAGGCGCGGAAAATCCCGCCCGGTGCCGTCCGACCACTTGATGTCGGCGTCGGCGAACGGCGCGTACGCGCGGGTGCCGCGCACGTACCGCTTGACGTCGGCGATGTCGCCCCCGACGGTGGCGTTGATGCCGTGCTCGGAGATCAGGATGCGACCGGTGAGATCGTTCGACGCCGCCAGGGTGTGCTGCCACAAGCGGATCGCCTCCGGATCGGCCAGCGGCGTGAACCGGTAGAACAACACGATCTTCGGGATCGCCACCTCAGCACGCCCCCGGCAGGTGCAGCGCGTGCAGGTCCGCGACGGTCAGCCCGTCCAGGGTCTCGCGGAACACCCGCCGCGGCGAGGTCGGCACCTCCGTCAGCGACGGCACCACCAGCACCGTGCAGCCCGCGGCCTCCGCCGCCGCCGCCCCGGTGGGCGAGTCCTCCACCGCCAGGCACTGCGCCGGCTCGAGCCCCAGCAGCTGCGCCGCCCGCAGGTACGGAGCCGGATCCGGCTTGCCGGCCGGCACCTCGTCGCCGCACACCGAATGGTCGAAGTGCTCGCGCCCGAGCGTGTCCAGGGCGAACTCGCACAACGTCCGGTCGGTGTTGGTGACCAGCGCCGACCCGAGCCCGGCGGCGCGCACGGCCCCCAGCGTCCGACGCGCCCCGGGCCGCCACGGCAGCCCCTGCGCGAACAGCTCCCCCATGCGCCCGTACAGCCACGTCTTCGCCGCGGCCAGGGCGTCGGGATCCGGTTCGAGGTCCAGCGACGCGAACACCGTCCGCAATGCGAACGCGCTCGACGCCCCGATCGTCGCCCGCCGTGTCTCGTCCGCCATCGGCCCGCCCAGGCGCAGCGACAGCTCCCGGATCCCGATGTCCCACAGCGTTTCCGATTCGAGCAGGGTGCCGTCCATGTCCCACAGGACGGCCCGCAGCGTCGACGTGGTCACCGCACTAGACATTGAAGTACTTCGCCTCCGGGTGATGCAGGACGAACGCGTCGGTGGACTGCTCCGGATGCAGCTGCAGCTCCTCCGACAGCTCCACCCCGATCCGGCCCGGTTCGAGCAGCTCGACCAGCTTGACGCGGTCCTCGAGATTCGGGCACGCCCCGTACCCGAACGCGAACCGCGCCCCGCGGTAGCCGAGCTTGAAGAACTCGGCCACGTCCGCCGGATCCTCCTCGGCCAGGGTGTGACCGCCGGCGAGCACCAGCTCCTCCCGGACCCGCCGGTGCCAGTACTCGGCCAGCGCCTCGGTCAGCTGCACACCGATGCCGTGCACCTCCAGATAGTCCCGGTAGGAGTTCGACGCGAACAACTCGTTCGCGAAGTCCGCGATCGGCTGCCCCATCGTCACCAGCTGGAACGGCAGCACGTCCACCTGCCCCTCGGCCCGCGCATCCGCCCGCGACCGCACGAAGTCGGCGATGCACAGGAACCGGCCGCGCTGCTGCCGCGGATACGTGAACCGGTAGCGCTCGGCGGCATCCGGATGCGGCTCCGCCAGCACCACCACGTCGTCGCCCTCCGACACCGCCGGGAAGTACCCGTACACCACCGCAGCGTGCGCCAGGATCCCCTCGGTGGACAGCCGGTCCAGCCAGTACCGCAGCCGCGGCCGGCCCTCGGTCTCCACCAGCTCCTCGTACGTGGGACCGTCCCCGGTGCGCTGCCCGCGCAGCCCCCACTGCCCCAGGAACAGCGCCCGCTCGTCGATCAGGCCGGCGTAGTCGGCCAGCGCCACCCCCTTGACCACCCGGGTGCCCCAGAACGGCGGGGTGGGCACCTCGAGGTCGGCGGCCACATCGGAGCGCTCCGGGACCTCGACCGGCGTCTCGGCGGCCTTGCGCTTCTCCGCGATCCGCCGCGACCGCTCGTGCCGGGCCTTACGCTCGGCGGCCTTCTCCCGCGCCGCGATCGCCTCCGGGCTGTCCGCCGCCGGGCCCTCGCCGCGCTTGACGGCCATGACCCGGTCCATCAGATGCAGGCCCTCGAACGCATCACGCGCGTAGGACACCTGCCCCTCGTAGATCTCGGCCAGGTCGTTCTCCACGTAGGAGCGGGTCAGCGCGGCACCCCCGAGCAGCACCGGGAACCGCTCCGCCACCCCACGATGGTTGAGCTCCTCGAGGTTCTCCTTCATCACCACGGTCGACTTCACCAACAGCCCGGACATGCCGATCACGTCGGCGTTCTTGTCCACCGCCGCGTCCAGGATCGTCGCGATCGGCTGCTTGATGCCGAGGTTGACCACCTCGTAGCCGTTGTTGCTCAAGATGATGTCGACGAGGTTCTTGCCGATGTCGTGCACGTCGCCCTTGACGGTGGCCAGCACGATCCGGCCCTTGCCCTCGTCGCCGGTGGACTCCATGTGCGGCTCGAGATGCGCGACCGCCGCCTTCATCACCTCGGCGGACTGCAACACGAACGGCAGCTGCATCTGCCCCGAGCCGAACAGCTCTCCGACCGTCTTCATCCCCGACAGCAGCGTGTCGTTGATGATCGCCAACGGCGGGGTCGTCTGCATCGCCTCGTCCAGATCCGCCTCGAGCCCGTTGCGCTCGCCGTCGACGATCCGCCGCTCGAGCCGCTCGAACAGCGGCAGCGCGGCCAGCTCCTGCGCGCGGGACTCCCGCGACGACGCCGCCGACACCCCCTCGAACAGCGCCATCAGCTTCTGCAGCGGGTCGTAACCCTCGCGCCGCCGGTCGTACACCAGATCCAGCGCCGTCTCGCGCTGCTCGTCCGGGATCCGCGCCATCGGCAGGATCTTCGACGCGTGCACGATCGCCGTGTCCAGCCCCGCCTGCACACACTCGTGCAGGAACACCGAGTTCAGCACCTGCCGCGCCGCGGGGTTCAGGCCGAACGACACATTCGAGATGCCCAGGGTGAAGTGCACCCGCGGATGCCGCCGCTTGATCTCGCGGATCGCCTCGATCGTCTCGATGGCGTCCCGGCGGACCTCCTCCTGACCGGTGGAGATCGGGAACGTCAGGGCGTCGACGATGATGTCCTCCTCGCCGAGCCCCCATCTGCCGGTCAGATCCGCGATCAGCCGCTCGGCGATGCGCACCTTGTGCTCGGCGGTGCGGGCCTGGCCCTCCTCGTCGATGGTCAACGCCACCACCGCGGCGCCGTGCTCGACGACGTGCTCCATGATCCGCTCGAACCGCGAACCGGGGCCGTCGCCGTCCTCGTAGTTCACCGAGTTCACCGCGCACCGGCCCCCGAGATGCTCGAGGCCGGCCCGGATCACGTCCGGTTCCGTCGAGTCGATCATGATCGGCAACGTCGACGCCGTCGCCAGCCGGCCCGCCAGGTCCGCCATGTCGACGGCGCCGTCGCGGCCCACGTAGTCCACGTTCAGATCCAGCAGGTGCGCGCCGTCGCGGATCTGGTCCTTCGCGATGTCCAGGCACTTCTGGTGGTCCCCGGCGAGCATCGCCTCCCGGAACGCCTTCGACCCGTTCGAATTGGTGCGCTCCCCGATCATCAGGATCGACGAGTCCTGCTCGAACGGCACCGCCGAGTACAGCGACGACACGCCCGGCTCCGGCCGGGGGCCGCGCTCGGCGCGCTCGGTCGCGTGCACCGCCTCGGCGACCTGCCGGATGTGCTCGGGGGTGGTGCCGCAGCAGCCGCCGACCAGCGCCAGACCGAACTCGGCGACGAATCCGCTCAGCGCCTCCGCCAGCTCTTCCGGCGTCAACGGGTACTCGGCGCCGTTCGCTCCCAGCACCGGCAGGCCCGCGTTCGGCATCACCGACACCGGCAACCGGGCGTGCTTGGACAGATGCCGCAGGTGCTCGCTCATCTCCTCCGGGCCGGTCGCACAGTTCAGCCCGATCAGATCGATGCCCAGGGGTTCGAGCGCCGTCAGGGCCGCCCCGATCTCGCTTCCGAGCAGCATCGTGCCGGTCGTCTCCATCGTCACGTGGGTGACGATCGGGATGCGCCGGCCCGCCCGCTCCATCGCGCGGCGGCTGCCGACGATCGCGGCCTTCGCCTGCAGCAGGTCCTGACAGGTTTCGACGAGGATGGCGTCGGCGCCGCCGTCGAGCATGCCCAGCGCCGACTCGGTGTAGGCGTCGCGCAGCGTGGCGAACGGGGCGTGACCGAGGGTGGGCAGCTTCGTGCCCGGACCCATCGAGCCGAGCACGAACCGGCCCATGCCGTCCGGGCCGGGACCCATTTCGTCGGCCACCTCCCGGGCCAGGCGGGCGCCGCGTTCGGACAGGTCACGGATGCGATCGGCGATGTCGTAGTCGGCGAGATTGGGCAGGTTGCAGCCGAAGGTGTTGGTGGAGACGGCATCCGCCCCGGCCTCGAAGTACGCCCGGTGGATCCCCCGGATGACGTCGGGCCGGGAGTCGTTGAGAATCTCGTTGCACCCCTCGAGGCCGCGGAAGTCGTCCAGACTCAGATCCGCGGCCTGCAACATCGTGCCCATCGCCCCGTCTCCCACGACAACGCGCTGCGAAAGCGCATCGAGCAAGGCAGAGTGCAATGGGGTGGACATGCGTTCCAGACTAGTGGGCGGCCCGTCCGGCTCTCGCCGTAGGCTGGACAGGTGAGTGCAAGCGAGTTCGCCGAGACCCCGGAACCGGACGTGCCGACCCTGCGTGACCCGGTGCTGGTCGCCGCGTTCGAAGGGTGGAACGACGCCGGGGACGCGGCCAGCGGCGCCGTCGAACACCTCGAGCTCATCTGGGACGCCGAACCGTTCGCCGAACTGGACTCCGAGGACTACTACGACTACCAGGTCAACCGCCCCATGGTGCGTCTCGTCGACGGCGTTACCCGCGAGATCGAATGGCCCGCCACCCGCCTGTCGGTGTGCTCACCCCCCGGCAGCGACCGCGACGTGGTGCTGCTGCGCGGCATCGAACCCAACATGCGCTGGCGCAGCTTCTGCGACGCCATCATCGAGCTCGCCGACGAGATCGGCGTGCACACCGTCGTCATCCTCGGCGCCCTGCTCGCCGACACCCCGCACACCCGGCCCGTCCCCGTCACCGGCACCGCCTACAGCACCGACGCCGCCAAACGCTTCAACCTGGAAGGCTCCCGGTACGAGGGCCCCACCGGCATCGCCGGGGTCCTGCAGGACGCGTGTGTCCGCGCCGGCGTGCCCGCCGTGTCGTTCTGGGCCGCCGTCCCCCACTACGTGTCGCAACCCCCCAACCCCAAGGCCACCGTCGCGCTGCTGCGCCGTGTCGAGGACGTCCTCGACCTCGAGGTGCCTCTCGGCGAACTGCCGATCCTCGCCGAGGAGTGGGAACAGACCGTCACCGCGATGACGGAGGACGACGAGGAGATCGCCGAATACGTGCGGGCCCTCGAGGAACGCGGCGACGCCGAATCCGACATCTCCGAGGTCATCGCCAAGATCGACGGCGACGCCCTCGCCGCCGAATTCGAACGCTACCTGCGGCGACGGGGCCCCGGCGGCTTCACCCAGTGAGCGCGGCACGCGCCTCGCTGCAGCGTGCCGCCCTCTACGCCGGAGGATTCCTCGGACCCTTCGGCGGTGGAGTCGTGGCGTCCGTGCTGCCGGAGATCGGCGCGGCCACCGGCGTGAGCGCCGGCGCGGCCGCGAGCACGCTCACCGCGTACCTCGGGCCGTTCGCGCTGACCATGCTCGTCTCCGGCACCCTCGGGGCACGGTGGGGACGGGTCCGCACCGTCCGCACGGCGTACATCGCCTACACCTGCGCGTCGCTGGCGTCCGCGCTCGCCCCCACCCTCGGGCTGCTGCTCGCGTCCCGCGCGTTGCAGGGCGTGGCCAACGCCTTCACCACCCCGCTGCTGCTCGCCGCGCTCGCCGCGATCGTGCCGCGGGCGCGGCTGGGCCGCGCCCTGGGCCTGTTCGGGGCGATGCAGGCCGCCGGGCAGACCTCGGCCCCGCTCGTCGGGGGCCTGGCCGCCGAGGTCGACTGGCGGTGGGCGTTCGTCGTGATCGCCGCCGCCGCCGCCGTCCTCGCCGTGATCGGGCTGCCCGAACAGCTGACCGCCCCCACCGGAGAGCCGCCGCCGCGGCTGCGCGACGCGCTGCGCCCCGACGTGTTGCGCATCGGTGTCGTTGCACTGCTCGGCTGGGGCGCCCTCGGCGGCCTGAACTTCCTGCTCGCCTTCCGCGCCGAGGACGTCTTCGGCCTGACCCCCACCCAGCGGGGCCTGCTCCTGACCGGATTCGGGGTCGCCGGCATCCTCACCGCCCGCCGCGTCGGCACCCTCATCGACCGCATCGGCGCCCGCCGCACCGTCCTGCTCGGCGCACTCGCCGGCGCCGCCCTCGTCGTCGTCGCCGGCACCGCCGGACTGCTGTGGCTGGTCGCGGCCGCCTGGTTCGTCGCCGGCATCGCCTCGCAGTGCGTGCTCGTCGGTGTCAACGCCGCGGTCCTCGGCTCCCGGGGCCGCAACCGCGGCGGCGCCGTCTCCGTGGTGCAGGCCTTCCGGTTCTCCGGCGGCGCCGTCGCCCCGCTGGCGCTGACGCCGCTCTATGCCGCGGCGCCGGTCGCGAGCTTCGTCGTGCCCGCCCTCGTGCTCGCCGTCGTCGCCCCGCTGGCGATGCCACGCCGCGACACCGCCCCCGGCTGACACCCCCACCCCGGCGGCGGTGAGCACTTCCTGACCGCCGCGTAACCCCGGTGCCGCCGATCCGTCACCGCCCCCGGCAACCCTGGACGCATGACCCCAACCGCGTCGCACCCCCACGGCCCGCGCCGACGGCTGCTCGTCGTCGGCAACGGGATGGCCGGCGCCCGCACCGTCGAGGAGATCCTCGCGCGCGGCGGCCGGGACCAGTTCGAGATCACGATGATCGGCGACGAGCCGTACGGCAACTACAACCGGATCATGCTCTCCCACGTGCTGGCCGGCCAGGCCGACGTCGACGACGCCGAACTCGTCCTCAACCCCATGAGCTGGTACCGGGAGAACGGAGTCACCCTCCACGCCGGCGACCGCGCGACCCACCTCGACCGGTTCGGCAAGGTCGTCACGTGCGAATCCGGCCGGCAGGTCCCCTACGACCTGCTCGTCGTCGCGACCGGGTCGAACACCTTCTTCCCCAACATGGACGGCCTGCGCGAACCCGACGGCCGGCTCGGCCGCGGCGTCTTCGGCTTCCGCACCCTCGCCGACACCAACGGCATGCTGCAGATGGCCGACGCCCACGACGACGTCCGCGCCGTCGTCGTCGGCGGCGGCCTGCTCGGCCTCGAAGCCGCCTACGGGCTGCGCACCCAGGGCCTGACCGTCGCCGTGGTGCACTCGCCCACCCACCTGATGAACCAGCAACTCGACGAACGCGGCGGCCGGGTGCTGCGCACCGAGATCGAGAAGCTCGGCATCACCGTCCACACCGGTACCCGCACCACTGCCGTCCTGCGCGACGACCACAGCCGGGTCACCGGCGTGCAGTTCGCCGACGGCACCGTCGTCGACACCGACATGGTCGTGGTCACCGCCGGCATCCGCCCCAACACCGAATTCGCCCGTGCCGGCGGCATCGTCGTCGAACGCGGCATCGTCGTCGACGACCAGATGCGCTGCGAAGAGGAGTCGAGCATCTACGCCGTCGGCGAGTGCGCCCAGCACCGCGGCGAGGTGTACGGCCTCGTCGCCCCGGTATGGGAGCAGGCGGTCGTCCTCGCCGAGCACCTCACCGGTGCGAATGCGCACGCCGCCTACCAGGGATCCCGCACCAGCACCAAGCTCAAGGTCGCCGGCATCGACGTCGCCTCGATGGGGGTCAAGGAACCCGAGCACGAGGACGACGAGTTCGTCCAGTTCTACGATCCGCGCAGCGGCATCTACAAGAGCATCGTCGTGCGCGACGGCCGGCTCGTCGGCGCGATGCTGCTCGGCGACGTGAGCAAGGCCGCCACCCTCGCCCAGGCCTTCGACGGCAAGCTCGAGATCCCGGCGGACCGCGCGGCGCTGCTGTTCGACCTCGGCGACCCGCAGGGCGCCGACGTCGCCGCCGATCTGCCGGACGAGACCCAGGTGTGCAACTGCAACGGCGTCAGCAAGGGCGACATCGTCGCGTGCGTCCACGACGGCGCCGACACCCTCGTGCAGGTGTGCGCCCGCACCCGCGCCGGGAAGGGCTGCGGCTCGTGCAAGGGCCTGGTCGCCGACATCGTCGCCTGCGCCGCCGGCGGCGCCCTCGCCGAGGACCCCGCCGCGAACTGGTACGTGCCGTGCATCCCGCTCGCCAAACCGGACCTGATCGCCGAGATCCGCCGCCGCGACCTGCGCGCGGTCTCCCAGGTCTTCGCCGAACTCGCCACCGGCGGTCGCGAGGATGCCACTGCCAAGATGCCGCTCGCGTCGCTGCTGCGTACCGTGTGGGGCCCCGACTGGGTCGACGAACGGGGTGCGCTGTTCATCAACGACCGTGTCCATGCCAACATCCAGCGCGACGGCACCTTCTCCGTGGTGCCGCAGATGAAGGGCGGGGTCACCACCCCGGACCAGCTGCGCCGCATCGCCGACGTCGCCGACAAGTACGGCGTGCCCATGGTCAAGGTCACCGGCGGCCAACGCATCGACCTGCTCGGCATCCGCAAGGAGGACCTGCCCAAGGTGTGGGCCGACCTGGACATGCCCTCCGGATACGCCTACGGCAAGAGCTTCCGCACCGTCAAGACCTGTGTCGGCAGCGACTTCTGCCGGTTCGGTCTCGGCGACTCGACCGCCCTCGGCATCGCGCTCGAGGAGCGCTTCCAGGGGCTCGAGACACCCGCCAAGCTGAAACTCGCCGTGGCCGGATGCCCCCGCAACTGCTCGGAGGCGCTGTGCAAGGACTTCGGCGTCGTCGCGGTCGGCGACGGCCGCTGGGAGATCTACGTCGGCGGCGCCGCCGGCGCCCACGTCCGCAAGGGCGACCTGCTCGCCACCGTCGGCTCCGGCGAAGAAGTCCTCGCCCTCGCCGGCCGGTTCATCCAGCACTACCGCGAGAACGCCAAGTGGCTCGAACGGACCTACGACTTCGTGCCCCGCATCGGTATCGACCGGCTCCAGGCACTGCTGGTCCGAGACGAGGAGGACATCGTGACCGGACTCGACGAACGCGTCGGCACGGCCGTGGCGGGATACCGGGACCCCTGGCTCGAACGGACCACCCCGAAGTCGCCGGCGCAGTTCAGCCCCGCGCTGCCGTTGCTCCCGCTGCCGCAGGTGCCGGTCCGATGACCACGACCGAAAGCCGGACCACCGCAATGGAGTACGCGGTCGGCGCGTTGACCGACCTGACCCCGGGCGAAGGCCGCACGTACACGGTGGGCGGACGGCAGATCGCCGTGTTCCTGCTCGGCGACGGCGCCGTCCGAGCCCTGGACGCGGTGTGCCCGCACCGGGGCGGACCGCTCGCCGACGGACAGATCGACGACGACCTCGTCGTATGCCCCCTACACCAGTACGCGTTCGTGTTCGACACCGGCCGATGCACCGCGCCCGGCATCGACCCGGTCCGCACCTACCCGGCGCGCGTGCACGACGGGCGGATCGTCGTCACCGTCGGGTGAGCGAGGGGTGGCTGTCGCGCCACCAGCAGAACACGTACAGCGTCAGAGCCGCGACGAGGGCGGTGACCACCCACATGGTCACCGCCACGTCGACCCACGACCCGATCGGCGGTGAGCCCGGCAGGATGCCCCGCAGCGGCACCACCGCGAACAGCATCGCCGCCATCCACGCCAGCATGTCGGTCTCCACCGCGCGGCGCCGCCGGAACGTCTGTACCGCGACGAACGCGGCCAGGACCGCGAGGACAACCATCATCAGCAGCAGGATCGCCGCGTACACGAGAGTGCCTCCGGTGCGCGTGAACACCACCTCGGTGCCGTCGACGCCATCGGGAAAGCCGAGCTCCGGAGCGGCGACGACGGTCCCCTGGTCGATCGCCCACCCGTCGATGCGGCCGTCGATCAACACGTCCGACGGCACCGGTTCTCGCTCCGACCCCTCCCCCACATCGGCCTCCACGACGACCGGCGTGACATCGAAGGTGTCGAACGGCCAGCGGATCGCCTGGCCGCGCGCAAGCAGTTCCACCGGGTAGCCGACGGGCACGGAATGGGCCGGGAAGAACAACTCCGACTGTGAGACGGCCGGCACGAGCAACACACTCAGCGGCACGGCGAGCGTGGCCCCGTTCGCATCGAGAAACGAGTCCCCGGGATAGATGGTGACCTCCGCATGCACCCGGTCGACCGTCGGCTGCAGCGACTTCATCGTCACCACCACGAGCACCGAGTCGGCATCGACGTCAACCGGCCGCCATTCCCGCGACTCGTGCGTGCTCACCCCGAACAGGACGAGTACGCCCAGGTATGCGGCCGTCACCGCCGCCCCGAGCGACACCAGCAGAGTCCGGTGAGACGGGCGATTCGGACGTGGCGCAGGCATTCCCGGACTGTAGCCCGCTGGGCCGCCGCCGCCGCGTTTGTTCTTGGCGTATTTGGGTGCGGTCTTGTCGTGAAGTGAGGGTGATTTCGGTATTTTCTTTATTTCCGTCAGACTCAGAATATGGATACTACAAAGCGCCAGTCGAGAGCAGGACCCCTCAACTCACCCCAGCCGGCGGCCCGACCCCCTCCTCACGCGTCCGTTCCGCCGTTCCGTCTCCCCCGATCGAATCGGGTTGCCCTCCGGATCAAGATGTCGTGGTGGGGTGCGTGTCGCGGTCTCCTCCCCTGGCCGGGTCGGCCGGATGGCGGTGTGTTCGTGAATTGAAGAGCTTCCGTGTCGTACCGATTACCTATTGTGAAGACATGACAGCATCCGCCCAGCCCACAGAACCGGTCGACAGCGCGCTGGGGCCCCGCCCGGAGCGCCCCATCGACATCTACCGTCGCTCGATCGCCGTGGTGGAAGCGTGTCTGCCCCTGGGCTGGACTGCCACGTCCGACCGCCCCCGCTCCCCTGCCGCCCCCGAGCGCATCCTCGTGACCGCACCCGACGGCGAGTCGGTGTCGTACGCCGTCATCGCGTCCCGCGGAGTGCTCAGCGGGGACGTCGCGCGCATCGCCGCCGAACTGTCCGAGTCCGACCGGGGATTCGTGTGCGCGCACTACCTTTCCGATCCGGTGCGGCGCCAGCTCGACCAGCACGGCATCTCGTACTCCGACGCGACCGGGAATCTCACGCTCGTCGCGTCCCGGCCGGCGATCTGGGTGCGCAACCGGGGCGCCGACGCCGACCCGTGGCGCGGGCCCGGCCGTCCGTCGGGCGTGCTCACCGGTGAACCGTCCGAGCGAGTCGTCCGGGCACTTGCCGACTTCACCGGCGAGATGTCGGTGCCGGAACTGATCCGGCTGTCGGGCGCCTCCACCGGCGCCACCTACCGTGTCGTCGAGGTACTCGGGGAGCGGGAGCTGATCCGCCGCATTCCGCGCGGTCCGATCACCATGGTGCACTGGGAGAAGATGCTGCGAGCCTGGGCAGCGGACCGCAAACCCTGTACCACAAGGGGGTTCGCCGCACCGGACGGCGTCGGCACCGTACGGGCCGATCTCTCCGAACCGCTCGACCTGAGCTATGCGATCACCGGCCTCGGCGCCACCGACTACGCGGCCGCCGATCTTCTCGAGGTGTACGCCGACGACCCGGATGCATTCGCCCAGGCACTCGGTCTGCGCCCCGTCGATCGCGGAGCCGACGTCGTGGTGGCCACGCCGTGGTCGTCGGTGGTGTTCGAGCGGATGCAGCGGCGCGATGGCCTGCGCTTCGCGGCACCGTCCCAGGTCTATGCAGACCTGCTGGCCGGACCGTTCCGCAACCTGAACGCCGCCGAACATCTACTGGCGGCGCTCACCGCCGACCAGAGCGCCTGGCGCCGACCCGTCGGTCGCACCTGACCGCGGTCAGAGGCCCAGCGTGGTGACGGCATTGCCGACGAGTCCGGCGTGCTGGCGGCTGTAGAGCGCCACCATCCGCTCGTCGGAATGCCCCGTCTGCGTCATGATCGTCTGAGTCGTGGCTCCGTTGCGGACGGCTTGGGTGACGAACCCGGCGCGCAGGCTGTGCCCGCCGAGCGTGGCGACCACCTCGGCGGCGAACCCGGCCTGCCGCGCCCGCCGCTGGATCATCGAGTGCACCGACTGCCCGCTCAGGGCACCGCTCCCGACGGCACCGGTGCGGTGGATCGTGCGGAACAGGGGCCGCTCGGCACGCCCCTCCCCCGGCGCCACACCGCGGCAGCAGTGCTCGTCGCCGGCGGCACGATCGTCGGTCAACAGCTCCCGGACCGCCGCCCCACCGTCCGCGTCCCACACGTCGAGCACCTCGCGCCAGCGCCGGTAGGCGCACACCGGACAGGTCCGCGGATCGCGGCCGTACGGAAGCGTGACGGTGCGTCCGCGTGCGTCGCGGTCCGCCTTCGATCGGCGGATCGTCACGTACAGCCCGTCGGACCGATGGGCGACGACGTCGGAGGTGGTGAGGGCGGACAGCTCCGACCGCCGCATCGCGCCGGCCAGTCCGAGCAGCAGCAGGGCGGAGTCGCGGCGCTCGGCTACGCGGTCCGGCCACTCGGTGGCGCCGGCGCGCATCGCTCCGACGATCGCACGGATGTCGTCGGTGAGCAGTGGGGTGCGGCGTGCCGGGGGCGTCGCACGGGTCCGCCGGATGCCGCGCACCACGTCGCGCACCGCCTCGTGGTGTCCCGGTTTCGGCAGGCCCGCGAGGGCGTGCACCTTGTTGATCGTCGCGACCCACCGCGCGAGGGTCGACGGGGCGTAGGCCCAGCGCCCGTCGGGTCGAAGCTCGCCCGCCTTCTCGGTCAGGTACCAGCCCACGAGTTCGGGTGGCGCCGGTAGCGGCACGTGGCCCACGGCGTCGCACCACCGGGCGAACTTGCTCCAGTCGCTGGTCAAGGCCGCTCGGGTGTTGTCCGACGCGGCCTTGGCTCGGAGTCGGCGCATCGCCTCCTCCACCCCGGCGGGAAGTACCGGCGTGGAGATCGACGCCTCGAGGGACGCGTTGCCCGGCAACTGATTCGTCACGGTGACACCACTCCTCATGCCGAGTCGACCGCCTTCGCGGAACGGACGATACGCGCCTCGGCCGGAAACCCCGCCTCGGCGACGCCGATCAGCGCGGCGCGCCCGGCTCGGGCGCGCCGCGCGAGGGACCGGTCCGTCGCGGTTCACACGCCGCAGCGGGGGTCACCCTCCGCGAGTTCGGGCACGCGCGCTTGCGACCGGGCCGGGAACCGTTCCCGGTAGGCGTCGACCGCCCGGCGGGTCTCCTCGGCGACCAGGTCGGCGTTGATCTGGGCAGCGGCGGCCGCGCCCGCCGCTGCGGCCGCGCCGACCTGGGCGGCCGGATCGGTGACGTTCCCCGCCACCCACACTCCGGGGACGTCGGTGCGGCCGGTTGCATCCGCGGGGATGTGCTCTCCGACCCCGGCCGGGTGCTCCACGGCCCGCAGGCCGAGCGCCGCGAGGAAACCGGCGCGCGCCACCATCCGCGGCGCGACCACCAGCGCCTCCCGGGCGATCGTCCCGCCGTTGCTCAGCCGCACCCCGGTGAGGCGGTCGTCGACGATCTCCACGGCGGTCACCTCGCCGTCGACCACCCGGACGCCACGGGCGACCAGCTGCTCCGCCTGCTCGGCGGCAGGCGCCGGCGCGGTGTGGGTGAAGAATGTGACGTCGGCGCTCCACTGCCGGAACAGCAGGGCCTGGTGCACCGACATGGGTCCGCTCGCCAGCACACCGATGGCCCGGTCGCGGACCTCCCAGCCGTGGCAGTACGGGCAGTGCAGCACGTCTCGCCCCCAGCGCGCCCGCAGACCGGGCACGTCGGGAAGCTCGTCGACCAGCCCGGTGGTCACCAGCAGCCGGCGGGCGCGGGTCACCCGGCCGTCGGACAGGGTCACCTCGAACCCGCTCTCGCGGCGGGTCACGGCGGTCACGTCCGCGTGCACCACGTCACCGCCGTAGCCGCGGACCTCGTCTCGGCCGCGGCCGAGCAGTTCGGCCGGCGGGATCCCGTCCCGGGCCAACAATCCGTGCACGCCCGCAGCCGGAGCGTTGCGTGGGGCGCCCGCATCGATGACGACCACCGACCGCCGCGCCCGGGCGAGCATCAGCCCCGCATTCAGCCCGGCAGCCCCGCCGCCGCTCACCACCACGTCGTATTTGTTTCCGAGCAGATCGCTCATCTCGATCACCTCCACGACGACTATGCGAGCCGACGGGAAGAACACGCAACGTTGTTTGCCGATATGGCAAAGCGTGGGGCATGGACGACCTCGACCGAGCGCTCGAGACGGTCGGGCCCCGGCTTCGCGCGCTGCGGCGCAAACGCGAGACCACGTTGGCCGATCTCTCGGCGGCGACGGGCATTTCAGTGAGCACCCTGTCCCGACTCGAGTCCGGCACCCGCCGACCGACGCGCGAACTGTTGCTGCCCCTGGCCCGCGTGCACGGGGTGATGCTCGACGAGCTGGTGGGCGCCCCACCGACCGGCGACCCGCGGATTCATCTGCGTCCGATCACTCGTCACGGCATGACCATGGTGCCGCTCACCCGGCGCGCCGGCGGCATCCAGGCGTACAAGCTGGTGATCCCCGCCGACAGCGGCCGTGGGGAACCGGATCCCCAGACCCCTGAGGGCTACGAGTGGCTCTACGTCCTCAACGGACAGCTGCGACTCGTCCTGGGTGAGCACGACCTGGTTCTCGTGCCCGGGGAGGCGGCCGAGTTCGACACTCGCGTGCCGCATTGGTTCGGCGCCGCCGATGCCGAACCGGTCGAGTTCCACAGCCTGTTCGGCAAGCAGGGCGAACGGGCGCACCTTCGTGCACGACCGGCCTCGAAAATCGTTCCGCACCAGCCTGATCCGTAGCCGGGCACCCGGTGCGCCCCGCCCCGGCGGTGGGCCCGGAAGGGCCGACGGGCCACCGCCGAGTCCGTCGCGGCACCCTCCCCACTTTTCGAACCCCCCGCACCCCTGACTCACCATAAGGGGGAGTTATGACGATCAAGCCAACCCATGCATATGTGCGTACCTCTGCCTTTCCCGAGCAACGATTGGACCGATTGCTCGTAACGTTTCGAGTTTCGCATCGCCTCCCTACCTCTTGAATTGGCATTACTATATTTAATTCATTTCATTTCATAATTATTTTCATTTCGTGATACGTACGGATAACCCGGATGAACACTCCGGAGTCCATATCGGGCCCGCGAAGGCCCGGGCGGAACGCCCCCTCTCCTCGTGGGTGTGGCGGATGGTTTCGCTCGAGAAGCGATTGGGATGGAGTATTCGGTAAATTATCGTATTCCGTATGGATCCGATTCCGTAACCGTGTTTCGGCCCCTTCCCCCACCTGATAGATATGGCTGCAACCACTGCCCGAGACGAGGACTCCGTGAACGAAGCGAGCACCGGCGAATCCCTACCCGACGAGCGCCCGAAGCCGGGACGACCGCGGAAGTACGCGTCCGCCGCCGACCGGGTCCGGGCCTACCGGGAACGGGAACGACAGAAGAGGGAGGCGGCCTCGCTGGCCGAGCCGACCACTCCCCCGGGCCCGGCCGAAGCAGCCACCAACCTGGCGTCCGCCGTCGCCGCACTCCGCACCCTGAGCGCGACGACGCTCGAGCAGTACAGCGCCGTCGCCGCGCAGATCACCGCCGCCGTCGACAAGCTCACCGACCCGGACGCGCTCGAGGCGCAGATGAACCGGGCCACCACGGAACTGGCGAAGGTGAAGGCGGACGCGGACGCCAGGATCGCCCGCCTGCGCGAGCAACTCGCCCAGGCGACCGAGGACCGCGACAACGCGGAGGCCGCCGTCGAGGCCGTCGACCGGGAGCTGGCGGACGCCCGCGCGGCGCACGACACCCGGATCCGGGAACTGGAGACCGCACATCGCGACGAGTCGACGCGAGCGGCCCAAGAACACGCGGACACCCTGCGCACCTGGCAGGAACGCATCGATGCCACCGCGGCCGCGCACGCCGCGGAGCTCGCCGACTACCGGTCGACCGTCACCACCCAGCAACAGCAGCTCGCCCGGCTCGAATCGGAACTCGCGACCCTGCGTGACGATCTGGTGCACACCCGCGCCGCCGCGGAGAAAGAGGCAGCCACGGCCGCCTCGGCCACCGCCCGGCTCGACACCGATCTCACCGCGGAACGCGCTCGCGTCGAGAAGCTGCGCGGCGCCCTGGAAGAGGCCCGCATCGCGGCGGCGGCCGCCCAGGCCGCCGAGACCGCGGCCCGCGACCGGGGCGACGAACTTCGGGCCGAGATCGTCGACCTGCGCGGCGAGCGGGATCGGCTACGGGTCGACCTCACCGCGGCGCGCGCCGCAGCGGCCGAGTCCCGCCACGAGGCGGACACGACGCAGACGGCGCCGGCCGAGAGCTGACCGGGCGGCGGGATCCCCGACCCCGGCGGCGGCCGGACGCCCATGAAG
>NZ_WVTE01000240.1:0-39397 GCF_009939605.1 Rhodococcus sp. YH1
CGATCATGCTGCCCTACGCGCAGTTCCACGAGATGGCCGAGGACTTCCGATACGACGTCGAGCGGCTCTCCGCCTTCTACGCCGTCAGCTACGAGACCATCGCCCACCGGATGTCGACCCTGCAGCGTGTCGTCGACCCGGACGGTCCAGGTGACCGGCGCGGACCACGAAGTGAGCGCCGCAACGAGGGCCGGCGGGTCACCGATCCGCCGGGCGAGATCCACGGCGCGTTGGCGCACGACGCGTGCGGTGACCACGTCGCCGGTGTGGGCGAGCGCTCCGACGTATCCGGTGAGCAGCGGCAGCAGGCCGTCTTCCGGTACGACGGTGGACATCTCGTGTGCCGACACCGCAGCGCCCCACAGGGTGACCGCATCGGCTCGAGCGCCGAGAGCGTCGGCGCGACGGGCCGCCGCGGTGAGGTGCGCGACGGCGTGGTGGGCGGTGGACGGGGTGGCCGCGAGCGCCGCATGGTGTGCCGTCGCGGCCACCTCGGCCGGCCGCAGGGCGGACAACGCCGCGAGGGCCGCGCCGTGCAGACGGGTGCGCCGGAGGCGTGACTGCCCCGCGTACAGGGTTTCCCGGACGAGATTGTGGGTGAACCGGATCCGCTCGGGCGCGGGTTCCTCGAGCAGGCGGGCGCGCAGGGCCGGCTCGAGTGGCTCGAGGAGGGACTCGAGGTCGGTTCCGCACATCGCGGCGAGCACGTCCAGGTCGGCTTCGCGTCCGAGGACGGCGGCCGCGGACAGCACGGCGACGGTGGCCTCGGGCAGCGTGTGGATGCGGTGGTGCAGTACGTCGGCGATCCCGGCCGGCACGTCGTGATGGAGTGCCCGGACGCCCCGGTCGGCGATCAGCAGAGCAAATTCTCTGACGAACAACGGATTACGGTCGGTCCGGGCGACGAGCAACACCATGTCCTCGGGCGCCAGGGCGACGACGCCGCATTCGCGGACGAGGCGGGCGATGCCGTCGTCGGTCAGCGGGGCGAGGCGGAGCTGCCGGCCGGGGCATGCGTTCGTCGCCGCGCGGACGGCGGCGAGTTCGCTCCCCGCCTCGGCGGGCCGATAGGTGGCGACGGCGAGCAGCGGCCGGGTTCGCAGGGCGGCGAGGGTGAGGCGCAGCAGGTGCAGGGTCGGTTCGTCGGCGCGGTGCATGTCGTCGAAGACGAGCAGCAGCGGACGGTCGGCGGCGATGCGGCCGAGGTGCCGCGTGAGCGAACGGGCGAGCCCGAACGTGTCGAGGCCGGTGCCGGGCACGGCCAGCCGGGACGTCATCGTGGCCGTGCCGTCGGGGTCGGTGTGGGCGAGGGCGTCGAGGATCTCGATCCAGGGCCACCCCGGTGGCGCACCGTCCACCTCGGGGCAGTTGCCGCGGGCAACCTGCCAGCCGTCGCCCTCGAGAGCGCCGGCGAGCAGCGTGGTCAGATGGGTCTTGCCCGCCCCGGGCTCCCCGGCCAGCCACGTCAGACGCGTCTCACCGCGGGCGGCGCGTCCGGCCTCGTCCAGCAGGACGCCGAGTTCGGCGGGGCGGACGTGGTCGGCGATCGGCGCTCGGTCCCGGGCAGGACCGGCCGTACCGGTGAGGATCTCGTGCTCGGCGGCCCGTAGTGCCGGACCGGGGTCGAGGCCCAGTTCGGTGGCCAGGTACTGCCGCGAGCGGCGGATGACGGCGAGGGCGTCGGCCGGGCCGTCGGCGCGGTACCGGGCGCGCGCCAGGAGCCCGACGGCGCGTTCGCGGCCGGGGTCCGCCGCGACGATGTCGCTCAGCGACGCGATCAGCGGCGCGACGGGAGCACCGAGTTCGAGCGCGGTCTCGGCGTACTGTTCCACCGCCGTGCGGCGCAGTTCCCCGAGCCGGTCGGATTCTATTGCCGCCCAGGGGTATCGATCGATGTCGGGCAGCGGATCCCGCCACCGCTCGAGGGCCTGCCCGAGGTGCCGGAGCCGGTCGTGGGGTGCGGTGAAGGCGCGGGTGACGGCGTCCTCGAACGCCCACGCGTCCACCGCGGCGACAGGCAGGTTCAGCGCGTACCCGGCGGCGCTCCGTGGCAGCGGGTCGTGGCCCGGACCGAGCACCCGGCGCAGGTGGGAGATGTGCGCCTGCAGCGCCGCCACGGGTTTGGCCGGCGGTGCCCCGCCCCACAGGTCCTCGACGAGCCGGTCGGCGGAGACCGGGTGCCCGCGTGCCGCCACCAGCCGGGCGAGCAGCGCACGACGGACGGGACCGCCGAGGGCGACGGGCTGCCCGTCGACGAGCGCGGCGACGGCGCCCAGCACCCGCACCTGCACGGGCGGGGTCGTCGCGTTCGTCACCGCCCACCGTCCATGGTGTTGCAGGATAGCTGCGGGCCGGCGCCCCGTCAGGTGCTGTGCTCCACGTCGCGCAGGGATTCGCGCACGACGCACCGGGTTCCGGTGTAGATGGTGGGCATGCACTTGTTGCAGTGGATGCACAGCCCTTCGCGCACGTGCTCGTCCCGGAACTTGTTGACGAGGTACGGGTCTCGCAGCAGCGCCCGGCCCATCGCGACGAACTCGAATCCCTCGTCGAGCGCGTTCTCGATGGTGTCGATCCGGTTGATGCCGCCGAGGAGGATGAGCGGGGTGCGCAGCTCGGAACGGAACTGCCGAGCCATCGGGCGGAAGAACGCCTCCTCGAAGGGGTAGGTCGGGAAGAGCCGCGGCCCGTAGAACCGCAGTCCCAGCCCGACGAGCCTGGGCTGGGACGCGACGAACTCGGCCAGCGGGACGTCGCCGCGGAAGAAGTACATGCCGTTGAGCAGGGAGCTGCCGCCGGTGAGTTCCATCGCGTCGATGTGGCCGTCGGATTCGATCAGCCGCGCCATGGGCAGGCTCTCGTGGAGCCACAGTCCCTGGGGGACGCCGTCCGTCATGTTGAACTTGACGATGACGGCGACCGAGTCGCCGGCCGCCTTGCGGACCGCCTCGAGAACGCGCCGGGGAAACGCGGTTCGGTTCTCGAGACTGCCGCCGTAGCGGTCGCTGCGCTTGTTGAGATTCGGGCTGAGGAACGAGCTGAGCAGATAGTTGTGTCCCAGGTGCACCTCGAGCGCGTCGAATCCGGCCTCGACGGCGCAGCGGGTCGCGTTCTCGTAGTCGGTGACGACCTGATCGAGCTGCGCGAGACTCGCGCCCCGCACCAGGCCCATGGCGGGGGCGCTGATGCGGGTGGACGGGGCGAGGGTCTTCGTCCCGTTGGAGATCTGATTGGCGACGAGTCCGGCGTGCCCGATCTGCGCCGAGGCGAGCGCGCCCTCCGCGTGCACGGCGTCGGTGAGGCGGCGCAGACCCGGCACGGTGTCGCGGTCGAGGACGACGGTGTTGCGGTGTACGCGTCCGCCGGGTGCGACGGCGCAGTACGCGACGGTGGTCAGTGCGGTGCCGCCGCGGGCGACCTCGGCATGGAACTCGACGAGTTCGTCGGTGACGCGACCGCCGGGCATGACGCCCTCGAACGTCGCGGCCTTGAGGATGCGGTTGCGCAGGGTGAGCGGTCCGAGCCGAACGGGTTCGAACACGGCGGGTCGCGACGAGGTCATGCCCCTACTTTCGATGCCAGTGGTTCTGTAACGTGTTGCAACTATAGTGCCGCGCCGTGCCGTGCACCACAATTACCGGTGATGACCGCATCCCACCGCTCCCCCACGCCCGCCGGCCGCCCCCGCGATCCGCGCATCGACGCCGAGGTCCTCGCCGTGACCCGCGCGATGCTGCTCGAGGTCGGCTGGGAACACCTGAGCCTGCGCGGCATCGCGGCCCGGGCCGGGGTGAGCCGGGCGGCCCTCACCCGGCGGTGGCCGTCGAAGGCGCACCTCGTGCTCGACTCGCTTCTCGGTTCCGCGCCGGACCTGACCCCGATGCACGGGACGGACCGCCGCGGCTGGATCGAATGGGTCGTCAGGGGCAGCGCGGACCTGTTCGCCCGCCCCGACGTCCGCGCCGCCCTGCCCGGGCTCATCGCCGCACTCCGCGATCACGACGATCTGCGGAAGACCCTGTGGCGCACCTTCAGCGGCCCCAGCACGGCACTGTTCTCCCACGGCGACGGCTCCTCTCCCGCCGACCTCGACGCACGTGCCGTGCTCGTCCTCGCCGCGGGTGCGGCGCTGTTCGCGAGCATCGTTGCGGCCGAGGACGACACGTCCGCCCTGCGGGAGCGGATCCTCGATCTGTTGCTGCCCGCCGCGGACGGTTGAACTCCCTGCGGCTCAGCCGATCTGACGGATCGCCAGAGTCGCCGGATCGGAAGCGCCGCATCCCGTGCCCACCACCAGTGCCGTCAACCGCGGCGACGCGGCATCACCCAGGACCAGCGCGACCGCCTCCCGGCCGTCGAACCGGATCGTGCGTGACCCCAGCAGTGGCCGGGATTCGTCGATGCCGTTGGCCTCGAGGCATTCTCGGAGTACTCCGTGATCCGACAGCGGGCCGGGGTCGGACGCGCCGATCATCGCGCGCCAGGTCGCCGGGTCGAGCACGTCGGCACCGGGTGCAGCAGAAGCTGGTGCAGCAGAAGCCGGCGCGGCAGCGGCGGGCGCGGCCATCGGCGCCGCGGCATCGGGGCGTCCGGCGCCGTGGGCGGTGACGGCGAATCCGATCGCCACCGCGGCCGCGGCCCCCGTCCCGGCCGCGGCGAGCAGCCACCGTCGCCGGCGGCGCGCGGCGGCGTCGGCGGTCAGTGCCGCATCGATGCGGGCCGCCACTTCCGGCGGGATCGGCGGGCTCTCAACATTTTCGGCCGCACCGAGGGCCCGGAGCCGGCGGCTGACGGAGTCGAGCGCGGCGATCACCGCCATGGCGTCCGGATCCCGCCGCACCGCCGGCCACAATCCGGCGGTGACGTCGTCGTCCAGGACCCCGGCGTGCAGGTCGGCGAGCAGGTCGGCAGAATACGGCGGCCGCGGCAGCTCGTCCTCGGTCATCCGCTGTCCTCCCCGCCTTCCGGTGCCCTCACCAGGATAAGACGGCCGCCGATCACGATCGGTTCCCCGTATCCCGCAGGTCACCGAGAAGCACCGCGAGCCGACGGCGCCCGCGCGCGCAGCGGCTCTTGACCGTGCCCTCGGGAACGCCGAGCCGCCGGGCCGCCTCGCTCACCGGCCAGCCCTCCACGTCGACCGCGACGACCGCGGCGCGTTGCTCCGGTGGCAGGGTGAACAACGCCGCCTCGATGTCGAGCGCGATCTCCCGCTCCGCGATGCGATCCCGTTCATCGCGGGCATCGGTGCCGTCGTCGTACAGCGGGACGGTCGGTCGCGCCTTGTTGCGCCGGATGCGGTCCAGGCACGCGTTCACCACGATGGTGTGCAGCCAGCTGCGAACTGCCGCGGTGTTCCGGAATTTCCCCGCCGTACGATGCGCCGACAGCAACGCCTCCTGCAGGGCGTCCGCGGCATCCTCGGGCGAATAGCTGGTGCGGCGCGCCACCTGCCACAGATGGTCGTAGTGCCGTTCGAGCAGTTGCGCGAACGCGCGTCGGTCCCCCGCCGCGTGCGCCGCGAGTAACTCGGCGTCGGACACGGCAATTCCTGCGATCCCCCCCAAAATTCGCACGCGCGGATGGTAGCCGATCGAGGTGGGCGACCGGAGGCGCGTGCGCCGGGCTATTCGGCGGCGGTGAACGTCACCTCGGCGATCGAGCTCTTGTTGCCGCCGCCGGACGTGCTCAGCCCCGTGATCCACACCAGCACATCGGAGGTGCGGCCCTCGGCCTCGACGGGGATCTCCGTGACGCCGGACCGCAGCGTCGCCGAGCCGATCACCTGGGTCTGGTCCAGGGAGGCCTGGTCCGACGGTGCGCTGCGGATCTCGACCTTCGTGCCCGGGCTGTCCGACGTCACCGACACCGACGAGAGCGCGGCCGGCTCGGCGAGCGCCACCATCAGTCCCACACCGTTCTTCAGGGCGGGAAACGGCTGGAAGTAGGCGTCGGTGCTCCACTCCGTCGACGGATCACCGTCGATGGCCAACCGCGCCGTCGCCGGCGAATCCGGGGTGCCCTGCGGGGAGAACACCGAGACCGCCGATGCCGCCACCGGTCCGGCCGCTGCGGCCGGGGCCGGCGCCTGGGCGACCGGCTCCGACGGCGCCTCGGAGGTCGGGGTGAGGCCGAAGTCCTGGCTCGTGAGCGGCTCGTCGGAGTTGCCTCCGGCGAGCAGGTTCGCGATCCACCAGCCGATCAGGGCGAGGAGCACCACCGTGGTGATGCCGAGGCCGACGAGCGCGAACAGCATCCGCTCGGATCGCTTCTTCTCCTCGGCGAGAGCCTCCGGGTCCGCGAGGGCGTGGTCGGTGGCGCCGGCACTGCGCTGGCCGAGCCGCAGCGCCGGGATCATGTCGGTCTTCTGGTCCACGACCGAGGCCTGGCCGAGGATGTGCTGCACGGTGGCCGCGGTCCGGATTCCGCCGTCGGCCGCGAGCGCACGCACCGCCACCGCGGAGATCTCGAACGGCACCTCCGGCCGCAGCGTGCGGGGCTCGACCGCGATGCCCTCGGCGGTCAGGTCCGCCGGGCGCATCCCGCCGATCGTGCCGCCGGTGTGCGCCGGGGGCTGCTCCCCGGGCGCGGCCTGTTCGGGCAGCGGCCAGCGGGCGGTGATCAGGCCGTAGAGGCTCGCGCCGAGGCCCCGGACGTCGGAGGTCACGTCCGCGTCGGCGAAGGTGGCGGGGAAGGCCAGCACCGCGTCGCCGGCGACACTGATGCGGATCCGGTCGGGGTGATCGATCGAGAGGGCGCCGCCGCTGCGGTGCGCGGCCTCCGCCGCGGCCGCGAGGGCCTGCACAGCGCGGGCCGCGCCGAGCGGGGACGGCTCGGTGCCGGACATCTCGCGCAGCGAACGACCGGGCGTCCACTCGGCGACGACGATGCCGCCCGAGCTGCCGCGGACCACGTCGAGCACCCGTGCGAGCCCCGGTGAGTTGATCCGGCCCAGCCGCAGGGTGCGCGACAGGATGGCCTGCGGACCGTCGGGACCGGTCACGTCCCCGGCGCGCTGCTCGGCGTCGACGAACGTCAGCGCCACCTCGCGGTCGAGCTTGACGTCCTGCGCCTGCCAGAAACGCAGACCGCGCGCGCCGCCGTGCGGGGCGAGCAGACGGTAGCGGCCACCGGCGACCGACGCGCCGGGGATCAGCTTCGGCCCGCGCATCGGGGTGCGCGGCGCGGACCCCGGCACACGCAGCGGAGGCAGCTGGGGTGAGCCGATCGGGATGACGCCGGTGTCGACGTGAGGATCGCGGCGGGGCCGGCCGGCACCGGAGCGGTTCTCGGCGGGGCTGCCGGCGGACTTCTGCGGCGAGGCGGAACGGTCGGGGATGCCGGCCTGCGGGGACTGCGTCGACGTGCCGTCGGCGTCCGTGGACACCGAACCCGGGTCCGTCGATGCGGACTCATCGACCGTGGACTTACCGGTAGCGTGGTCGTCGCTCACCCTCACTCCTTCTTGTTCGACTCGCCCGCCCCGGAGGTAACCGGGAGGCCGTCCGGCATCCGCGAACCGGCGCGATCCGTCCCGGGTGGTACGAACCTGCCGTCGACCAGGGTACGGGAGTTGCCGGTGTGCATCGATGTGGCTCGGCACGTCCCTGATGGCGGGAATCACCTCGGTGACCGCGTCGTACGGGGCCACCCCGTAGTCGCCGTAGTCCAGGCGCGGCAACACGATGGTCTTCTCGGCCTCCGATTCCTCGAAGCGGGCCGCCTCGAGTTCGGCGATCTCGTCGGCATCCGCCTCGGCGACGGCCGGCTCGACGGGCGTGCGTCCGCGCAGCGCGTCGACCTTGCGCCGGACCGCCGCGGTGATCGCCAGGATCTCGGGCACCTTCAGCAACCACATCACCGTGAGGGTCACCAGCAGCATCAGCGCGCCGGTGATCGCGACCCGCACCATCGAGCCGATGCCGCCGAACCGGTCGCTCAGCGCACCGAGCCGCAGCAGCCGATCGGTGAGCAGCATCGCCGCCGAACCTGCGGCCGAGGCGATCACCACGTGCCACACGGTCCGGCCCACGTTCGCCATCCGCAGGTCGCCGAGGGCGCGGTGCAGCAGGAAGCCGCCGATGCCCGCCCCGACGGTGAAGGCCAGGCCGGTCGCCACGCCCAGCAGCAACACCACCTGGTCGTCGTTGCGGGCGACGACGGGCGCGATCGCGGACAGGCCGATCTTCACGGCGGTGATGCCGAGGATGATCCACGTGGGGGTCCACGCCTGCTCGCGTGCGTAGAACACGCGCAGATGGATGAGGACGAGGGCGTACGGGATCAGGGTGAACGCCGACCAGCTGACCGCCTGGCCCAGCCGTTCGGCGTTGCCCTCGCCGAAGCTGCCGTAGCCGTACAGGGCCGTGCCGATCTGCGGGCCGGCGACGGTGAAGAATACGACGATCGGGATCAGCGCGATCATCGTCAGCCGGGTCGCGACCGACAGGTCGTCCACCACCGCGGGGGTGTCCTCCTCGGCGGCGTTGCGGCTCAGCCGCGGCATGATCGCGGTGAGCACCGTGACGCCGAGGACACCGTACGGCAGCTGCAGCAGCAGCCACGCGTTGTTGTAGATCGCCGGGCCGGCCGCGTCGGCGCTCGACGAGACGTGTGTCGCGAACACCATGCCGGCCTGGCTGATGAGCACGTACAGCACGATGGCCGCGGCCATGCCGCCGAACTGGCGCAGCCGGTCGTCGAGCCCCCACAGCGGCTTGAGGCTGATCCCCTCGCGGCGCAGCGCCGGCACCAGGGACATCGCCTGGGTCACCACACCGAGGGTGACGCCGCAGCCGAGCAGCAGCAGGTGCGGGTCGCTCATGCGCACCGGGTCGAGAGTGATCTCCCCGGGCAGCAGGAAGTACAGGACCAGGACCGTGATGACGACGATGTTGTTCAGCACCGGCGCCCACGCGCCCGGTTTGAACACCTGCCGCGTGTTCAGGATGGCGGTCAGCAGCGCCGACAGGCCGTAGAACAGGATCGCCGGCAGCAACAGATACGTCAGCGCCGTGGTCAGCGTCGTCGACACCTTGCCCGTGTCGTCGAGGAAGAACCGGGTGACGAGGACCGGCGCCGCGGCGGTGGCCAGCAGGGCGGCGAGGCCGAGCACGGTGACGGAGACGGTGAACAGGCGCCGGACGAACGCCGTACCGCCGTCCGGGTCCTCGCGTTCCGCGCGGACCAGCACCGGCACGACGATCGAGGTGAGGACGGCGCCGAGCACCAGCTCGGAGATCATGTTCGGGATCTGGGCGGCCACCGTGTACGAGCTCGCGACGGCGGCGCCGAGCAGGGTCAGCAACAGCACCTGCTTGACGAAGCCGGTGATGCGGCTGATCAGGGTCGCGAAGGCGATCGAGCCGGTCGCGGCGAGCAGGCCGGGGTTCTTGCGCGGGGCCGGCTCCGCCGCCGCGGGGGCGGGCGGGGCGACGTCCTCACGGGTCGGGTTCCCGGTCATCGTTTCTCGTACCCTTCGTCGGCTGGATCGGGCTCGCCGCGGAAGCGGTGCAGGAGACGACGGCCCGCCAGGAACAGCAGCAGCGCCCCCGCACAGCCGGTGACGATCGCGAGAACCTGGCCGTACGCGTTGGACCGTACCGTCACGTTCGTCGGGGTGCCGAGCGGCAGCCCGGACTCCGTGGTCAGGGCGAACTCGACACCGATCTTCCGCGAGTCGCTGATCTGCGCCGGCACCGTGAGGGTGCGGCTGCCGCGCGGGGGCAGCTGGGTGGGCCCGATGTCGGTGATCTTCATCGCCGACGGCGCGTCCACGTGCAGCCGCACGGTGATGCCCACGGGCAGATCGTTGCGCGCGACCAACAGTAGGGGACTCTGTTCCGAGGTCAGCGTGTAGACACCGCCCGGTGAGAGCACGGTCACTCCCGCGAACATCCCGTCGACGGCGTCGCGTACCTCCTCGCCGCGCTGCCCCGCGTCGCGCGCGGCGGCGCCGGGGTCGGGCCCGCGCCGGCCCGCCAGGCTCATCGCGCGCAGCAGGTCCTCGCGCAGCGGTGCGGTGAACTGCTGCGGTGTCAGCTGCGCCTGCGGATCCTCGACGAGCGCCTCCTGGAACGAGTCGAGCCGGGGTGCCTGCTCGCGGGCCGCGTCGATCACCTCGGCCGACGCACCGTCGACGATGGCCTGCTCCGGGTAGGACAGCGCGACGGTGGGGGCGTCCCCGGCGGCGGGTGCGAACAGGGTGTCGAACGGACGCGGGGTGGCCAGGCCGGAGCGGATCAGGGTGCCGACCATCGACAGGACCGCGGCGGCGTCGTCGCCGGACGCACTCCACGACTGCGGCGGCACGAACAGCGCGGAGCCCGGGGCCGCGGACGCGCCGTCGCCGGTGGACACGGTCCGGGTGGCGCTCTCCGACGTGCGCAGCGCGGACCAGCTCAGGGCGCCCAGCGCGTCCTGCAGCCGGGCGCCCGGGGAATCCTCGGTGAGGTCGTAGCGGGCGTCCTCGGCGGTGAACGACGGCGTCTGGGGAGCGTCGCCCAGCGCGGCGAGCGCGGTGGCGGCGGCGCTGTCGAACAGGACCGTGGACAGGCCGTCCACCCCCCGCACGGGCATCGGACCCGTGCCCGCGTCCGAGTCCGCGGCGTCGACCGCCGTGTCGGCGAGCAGGGTCGTCACCGGGCCGTCGGCGGCGAGCAGCGCCCCCGCCTGCTCGGTGAGCACCCCGGCGTCGGGCCAGACCACGTCCTCCCGGGTCGTGGTGATCCCGAGGATCGTGTTCACGATCTCGGTCGGTGCGGCGAGCGCGGGCCCGGCGAGAGAGGCGTCGTCGAGTTCGGCGAGGGCGGCCACGTCGACCTGGGCGAAGGGCACCGCGACCGTGCACATCGACGCGGCCAGGGTGCGCAGCCGTTCCAGCCACGCGACGGCCGCGGCCGTCCCCTCCCCGTCGTGGGCGTCGCCCCTCGGCTCGGCCGTGTCCTCGACCACCAGGTAGCCGCGGGTCATGTTGGCGACGGTGACGAGCAGATCGGGGTCGACGGCCAGGCACATCGCGTCGGCGACGCGGCGGTCCTCGGCGGTGGCCGCGCGCTCGGCGGCGTCGAGCAGTCCGTCGAGCCGGCCGCCGTCGGCGAGCGACGTCGCGAGGTCGTCGTCGACGAGACGGACCGGGTCCGTCGCCGATCCGGGCACCCCCGCCGCGAGGCGCGGCCGGTCCGCGAGCGGCCACAGCATGGTGACCCCCACGGGTGCGGACGTGTCCGGGGGCACGGGCCGGCTCTCGCTGCTCTCGCCCGCGGGCACCCCCAGCACGGGCAGCAGGAACCGGGCGTCGTCGAGCCGTGCCTGACCGCCGTACTCGGGAGCGCCGTTGACGTTGACGAGCAGCGGATACACCCCGGGGGTGTCGATACCCAGCGAAGGGCTGTCGGCCGAGCGCAGCGCCAGCTCGAGGCGGAACTGCCGCTGCTCACCCCGCTCGAGGACGTCGGTGACCGATTCGAACGGCCCGGTGCGGTCGTAGGCGGTCTGATCCCAGGTCAGCGCCGTGCGCAGCTCCTCGGCGGAGCCGACCGCCGGGGCGCGCTGCAGCCGCACGGCGATGTCCTCGACATCGCGGTCGCCGACGTTCTCGAGCGTGCCGGTCACGGTCACCACAGGCTCGCTGCTGGTGGACATCGTCGTCGGCGTCACCGAGTCGATGCGCAGCTCGAGGAAGCGCGGGGCGTCGGACGCGTCGCTGCGCGGCTGGGCGACGGCCACACCCGCCGTCGTCAGGACGAGCGCGAGCACGGCGAGAACGGCCGCCGCGGCCCGGCGAGCTGCCGAGGTCATCCGAGACGGGCCTCCGGTCCGCCGGGTCCGAGCAGCATCGACGGATCCATCTCGGCGATCAGCTGGTCGGCGACGTCGGCGAGCCTGCGCTCGTCCGCGTACGCCAGGCGCGAGCGCAGCTCCGGCAGCGGCACCCAGGCCACCTCGGTGACCTCGACGTCGGCGTCGGAGAGCTCGCCGTCCAGGTAACGCAGCAGGTAGTGGTGCACGGTCTTGTGGACGCGCCGGCCCTCGGTGACGAACCAGTAGTCGATGCTGCCGAGCGTGGCGAGGACGGTGCCGTGGATCCCGGTCTCCTCGTGGACCTCGCGCATCGCCGTCTGCTCGGCGGTCTCGCCCTTCTCGATGTGTCCCTTCGGCAGCGACCACAGCAGCCGGCCGCGCCGGTCCGTGCGGCCGATCAACGCCGCGCACAACTTGTCGGGTGGCCCGCCGAGGCCGTCGACCACCAGTCCCCCGGCCGATGTCTCGCGGACCGTGCGCAGGTGAGGCTTCGCCGCGTCGGAGGTGGCCCGGCCACCGGACTTGGCGCCCGCGCCACGCCGCCGCGAGGTGCGGCGGTTGCGGTTGGCACGTTCTGCGGGCGACACCTCATCGATACTAGTTGGCGGGACGTGCCCGGCGGTCCAACCAGGCACGTCCGGATCGCGCGACTGCGCGTTCGGCCACCTCGGTAAGGTTCGAAGACGTGAACTCTCCCTCCACCGACACCGAGCGGCGCGCCCGACTGCTCGCCGGCGCCGACGCGACGCTGCGTGCGCTGTCGGACATCCTGGCCCCGCTCGGTGAGCGCTTCACCGCCGCCGGTCACGAGCTGTACCTGGTGGGAGGGAGCGTCCGCGACGCGGTGCTCGGTCGCCTCGGCACCGACCTGGACTTCACCACCGACGCGCGGCCCGAGCAGGTGCAGGCGCTGCTGCGCGGCTGGGCCGACCACCAGTGGGACACCGGCATCGACTTCGGCACGATCAGCGCGGTCAAGGGCCCGGAGCAGATCGAGATCACCACGTTCCGCAGCGACGCGTACGACCGTGTCACCCGCCACCCGATCGTCGAGTACGGCACCAGCCTCGAGGACGACCTGATCCGTCGCGACTTCACCGTCAATGCCATGGCGGTGCGGATCGGCCCGACCGGCGCGGAGGACTTCGTCGACCCGCTCGGCGGGATGGACGCCCTGCTCGCTGGGGTCATCGACACCCCCGCGATGCCGAGCGAGTCGTTCCACGACGATCCGCTGCGGATGCTGCGCGCGGCGCGGTTCGTCTCCCAGCTGGGGTTCGGGCTGGCGGAGCGGGTGCACGACGCGATCGTGGCCATGGGCGACGAGATCCTGCGGATCAGCGCCGAGCGGGTGCAGGCCGAGCTCGACAAGCTGATCCTCGGTGCCTACCCGATCGAGGGCATCGACATCATGGTCGAGACCGGCCTCGCCGAGCGGGTGATCCCGGAGATCCCGGCGATGAAGCTCGAGATCGACGAGCACCATCAGCACAAGGACGTGTACTGGCATTCGCTGACCGTGCTCAGGCAGGCCATCGACCTCGAGGACGGGGATCCCGATCTCGTGCTGCGCTGGGCGGCCCTGTTGCACGACATCGGCAAGCCCGCCACGAAGCACAACGAGCCGGGCGGCGGCGTCAGCTTCCACCACCACGAGGTCGTCGGGGCCAAGCTGGTCCGCAAACGGATGCGGGCCCTGAAGTACTCCAAGCAGATGGTCGACGACGTCAGTCAGCTCGTGTTCCTGCACCTGCGGTTCCACGGCTACGGCAAGGGCCAGTGGACGGACTCGGCGGTCCGGCGCTACGTGCACGACGCCGGTGACCTGCTGCCCCGGCTGCACAAGCTGGTCCGGGCGGACTGCACCACCCGCAACAAGCGCCGGGCCGCGGCGCTGCAGGCCACCTACGACGATCTCGAGACGCGCATCGAGCGGATCGCCGAGCAGGAGGACCTGGCGAAGGTGCGGCCCGACCTCGACGGCAACGCCATCATGGAGCTGCTCGGCCTGAAACCCGGCCCGCAGGTCGGGCAGGCCTGGAAGTTCCTCAAGGAGCTGCGGCTCGACCGTGGTCCCCTCGACCGCGACGAGGCCGAGGCCGAGTTGCTGAAGTGGTGGGCGCAGCAGCCGAAGCCCTAGCGGCCGGGTAGCCGGACGGGTGAGGGTCCGCGCGACCGCCGCCCGCGCCACCGAACACACGCGCGAGTTCTGATCACGCTGCGGTTACCCAAAGTCGTGACTCATTCCAGAAAAGTGCGTCATAGTATCCACGTGCCCTCGACGCGGGATTACGTGGAGCAGTTGCGTACGGCGGAGCTGCGCGTGACCCGGCCCCGGATCGCGGTGCTGGAGGCGGTGCACCAGCATCCGCACGCCGACACGGAGACGATCTTCGGAGCCGTGCGCACCGGTCTGCCGGAGGTTTCCCGGCAGACCGTGTACGACGTGCTGCACGCCCTGACCGGTGCGGGTCTGGTGCGGCGGATCCAGCCGTCCGGTTCCGTCGCCCGGTACGAGTCGCGTGTCGGGGACAACCACCACCACCTCGTCTGCCGGTCCTGTGGGGCCATCGCCGACGTCGACTGTGCCGTCGGCGAGGCGCCCTGCCTGACCGCGTCCGACCACAGCGGCTTCCTCGTCGACGAGGCCGAGGTCATCTACTGGGGCATGTGCCCCGACTGCTCGGCAGCACACGCTTCGCGATCACATCCGTGATCACCGTCCGATTCACCGAAACCCGGAAGGAAGGGCCGACGTGTCCAACAGTGAAAGCGAAAATCCGGTAATCCCGTCCCCCGAGCCGAAGCCGCATCGGCCCAGGACCAACCGGGACTGGTGGCCGAACCAGCTGGACCTGCAGGTTCTCCACCAGCACTCGCCCCTCTCCAATCCGATGGGCCCGGACTACAACTACGCCGAAGAGTTCGCGACCCTCGACGTCGAGGCCCTGAAACAGGACATCTTCGAGTTGATGACGACGTCGCAGGAGTGGTGGCCGGCCGACTACGGCCATTACGGGCCGCTCTTCATCCGGATGAGCTGGCATGCCGCGGGCACGTACCGCATCGCCGACGGCCGGGGCGGCGGCGGCAAGGGCGCCCAGCGCTTCGCCCCCCTCAACAGCTGGCCCGACAACGCGAGCCTCGACAAGGCGCGGCGGCTGCTCTGGCCGATCAAGCAGAAGTACGGCCGGAAGCTCTCGTGGGCGGACCTGCTGATCTTCGCCGGCAACTGCGCCTACGAATCGATGGGGTTCAAGACGTTCGGTTTCGGGTTCGGGCGCGAGGACATCTGGGAGCCCGACGAGGTGTTCTGGGGACCCGAGGACACGTGGCTCGGGGACGAGCGTTACGCCGGCGACAGGGAACTGTCCGGCCCGTTCGGCGCCGTGCAGATGGGCTTGATCTACGTGAATCCGGAAGGGCCCAACGGTAACCCGGATCCGATCGCCGCGGCCCGGGACATACGGGAGACGTTCGGCCGGATGGCGATGAACGACGTCGAGACCGCGGCGCTCATCGCCGGTGGTCACAGCATCGGCAAGACCCACGGCGCCGCCACGGCCGACCACGTCGGTCCCGAGCCGGAGGCCGCTCCCATCGAGCAGCAGGGTCTCGGCTGGAAGAACTCCTTCGGCACCGGCGTGGGCGGGGACGCGATCACCAGCGGTCTCGAGGGCGCCTGGACGCCCACCCCCCGGCAGTGGGACAACAGCTTCCTGGAAACCCTGTACGGCTACGAGTGGGAGAAGACCAAGAGCCCCGCCGGTGCGTGGCAGTGGATCCCGAAGGACGGGGCCGGCGCCGACGCCGTCCCCGACGCCCACGACCCGTCGAAGCGGCACTCGCCGGTGATGCTGACCACGGACCTCTCCTTGCGACTCGACCCGATCTACGGACCGATCACCCGGCGCTGGCTGGACAACCCGAAGGAGTTCGAGGAGGAATTCGCGAAGGCCTGGTACAAGCTGCTGCATCGCGACATGGGACCCGTCGCGCGCTACCTCGGACCGTGGGTCCCCGAGCCGCAGCTGTGGCAGGACCCGGTTCCCGCGGTCGATCACGAACTGATCGGAGCGGACGACATCGCCGCCCTCGGGAGCAAGATCCTCGAATCGGGCCTGCCCATCCCCCAGCTGGTCGCCGCCGCGTGGGCGTCGGCGGCGAGCTTCCGCGGCACCGACAAGCGCGGCGGGGCCAACGGGGCACGCATCCGCCTCGAGCCGCAGAAGAACTGGGAGATCAACGAGCCGGGCCGGGTGGCCGAGGTGCTGCAGACCCTCGAACGGATCCAGCAGGACTTCAACGGCGCGCAGTCTGCGAAGAAGGTCTCGCTCGCGGACCTGATCGTCCTGGCCGGCTGCGCCGCCGTCCAGCAGGCAGCGAAGAACGCCGGTGTCGAGATCACGGTTCCGTTCACGCCGGGCCGCACCGATGCCTCGCAGGAACAGACCGATGTGGAGTCGTTCGCCGTGCTCGAACCCGCGGCCGACGGGTTCCGCAACTACCTGCGCGCCGGCGAGAAGCTGCCGCCGGAGCGGCTGATGCTGGACCGGGCGAACCTGTTGACGTTGACCGCTCCGGAGATGACGGTTCTCGTCGGCGGGATGCGTGCCCTGAACGCCAACTTCGGGCAATCCGCCCACGGCGTGTTCACCGATCGGCCCGAGGCACTGACCAACGACTTCTTCGTGAACCTGCTCGACATGCGCACGGAGTGGAAGGTGTCCGAGTCGACCGAGAACGTGTACGAGGGTCGTGATCGTGCCACGGGCGAGGTCAGGTGGACGGCCACGGCCGTCGACCTCGTCTTCGGTTCGAACTCGCAGCTGCGCGGTATCGCCGAGGTCTACGGCAGCGCCGACGCGCAGCAGAAGTTCGTGCAGGACTTCGTCTCTGCGTGGAACAAGGTGATGAACCTCGACCGGTTCGACCTCGCCTGAGCAGCGCTCGATGATCGGCCCCCGGGGCCGATCATCCACACCCCTCGTGCGGCATCCCGCCGGCTGACACAGCCCGCGGGGTGCCGTGCGTCGTTCCGGCGCCCGGGGGATGCCGTGCGCCGTTCCGGCGCCCGGGGGCCGCCGATCGGGCCGATCGGGCCCTCTCACCGCCGCGCGCGGCGAATCGTGAGCCAGATGTCACCGGGGACTCACCACGGTTAATGCCCACGAAACACGGTGTCGGGAGCATGAGACCTGGCCGGAGGAACGTGGCCGACCCAGGTGAGGAGCGGTTCGATGCAGGGCGAGATCACGAAGGTCAAGACCGCCTGCTCATACTGCGGCGTGGGCTGCGGCATGGTGCTGGAGGTCGGCCTCGACCCCGCCACCGGCGCCCGCCGGGTGCTCGACGCGTACGGCGACAAGGAGCACCCCACCAACCTCGGGCGCCTGTGCACGAAGGGGGCGACCAGCGCCGAGATGCTGGCCGCCGGCGGGCGGATGGAGAGCGCGTACCGTCGCGCCGAACGCGGCGGTGCGCCGGTGCCCGTGGAGGTCGACGCCGCGATCGCCGAGACCGCCCGCCGGTTGCGGGAGGTGCTCGACGAGCACGGACCCGACGCCCTGTCCTTCTACGTCTCCGGCCAGATGTCCCTCGAAGCCCAGTACCTGATCACCAAGCTCGCGAAGGGGTTCGTCGGCACCAACAACGTCGAGTCCAACTCGCGGTTGTGCATGGCCAGCGCCGGCACCGGCTACAAGCAGTCGCTCGGCGCGGACGGCCCGCCCGGCTCCTACCAGGACTTCGACCACGCGGACCTGTTCTTCGTCAGCGGCGCGAACATGGCCGACTGCCACCCCATCCTCTTCCTCAGGATGATGAACCGGGTCAAGGCCGGTGCGAAGCTCGTCGTCGTCGACCCCCGCCGCACGGCCACCGCCGAGAAGGCGGACCTGTTCCTGCAGATCGCGCCGGGGACCGACCTGGCGCTGCTGAACGGCCTGCTGCACCTGATCGTCGAGAACGGGCACGTCGACCGGGCGTTCGTGGCGGAATTCACCGAGGGCTGGGACGCCATGCCCGGGTTCCTCGCCGACTACACCCCCGCACGCGTCGCGGAGATCACCGGACTGGCCGAGGAGGACATCCGCACGGCCGCGCGGTGGATCGGCGAGGCCGGTGACTGGATGTCGTGCTGGACCATGGGCCTGAACCAGAGCACCCACGGCACCTGGAACACCAACGCGATCTGCAACCTCCATCTGGCCACCGGCGCGATCTGCCGCACCGGCAGCGGCCCGTTCTCGCTCACCGGCCAGCCCAACGCCATGGGCGGCCGCGAGATGGGCTACATGGGGCCCGGCCTGCCGGGGCAGCGCTCCGTCCTCGTCGACGCCGAGCGGGCCTTCGTCGAACAGCAGTGGGGGCTGCCGCCCGGCGCGATCCCCACCACGGTCGGCAAGGGCACCGTCGACATGTTCGAGCAGATGGCCGCGGGCACCATCCGGGCCTGCTGGATCATCTGCACCAATCCGGTTGCCTCCGTGGCCAATCGACGCACCGTCGTCGAAGCGCTCGAGAAGGCCGATTTCGTCGTCGCGCAGGACGTCTTTCTCGAGACCGAAACCACCGCGTATGCAGACGTCCTGCTGCCGGGAGCGCTGTGGGCGGAGTCGGAGGCGGTGATGGTCAACTCCGAGCGCAACCTGACGCTGCTGCAGCAGGCGATCGATCCGGTCGGCCAGGCCCTGCCGGACTGGCAGATCATCGCGCGCGTCGCCTGCGCCATGGGCTACGCCGAGGCGTTCACCTACTCCTGCCCCGAGGAGATCTTCGAGGAGATCACGCGCTTCTGGAACCCCAAGACCGGATACGACCTGCGCGGAATCACGTACGACCGGTTGCGCGAGACCCCCGTGCAATGGCCGTGCCCGCCGGACGCCGCGACCGACCGGAACCCGATCCGCTATCTCAACGACGGGGTGAGCCAGACCCTGCTGAGGTCGGAGGACGGCACCGCCCCCCGGCTGCGGTTCGCCACCGCCACCGGCAGGGCCGCGTTCCACCCCCGACCACACATGCTGCCGGCCGAGATGCCCGACGACGACTTCCCCGTCGTGCTCGGCACCGGCCGCGTCCAGCACCAGTGGCACACTCTTACCAAGACGGGGAAGGTCGCCAAGCTCAACAAGCTGAACCCCGGACCCTTCGTCGAGATCAATCCCGGCGATGCGCAACGACTCTCGATCGCGGACGGTGACCAGGTGGAGGTCGCGTCCCGCCGGGGCCGGGCGGTGCTGCCGGCCGTGGTCACCGACCGGGTACGGCCGGGATGCTGCTTCGCCCCGTTCCACTGGAACGACATGTTCGGGGAGTACCTGTCGGTCAACGCGGTCACCAACGACGCCGTCGATCCGGCGTCGCTGCAGCCGGAGTTCAAGGTGTGCGCGGTGTCGCTGACCAAGGTGGCAACGCCCGCCCGGCCCGAACCGTCGGGTGCACCGGCCGACCGGCTCGCCTCGACGCTCGGACTGGGGGACGTCGCGCCGCCCGTGCTCGATGATCTCGAAAAGCGTTATCTGACTGGATTTCTCACGGGATTCCGGGAGTCCGGACAGGCAGGTGTGCCGGTGCTCCCGGCGTCGGCTCCCCTTCCGGCTGCCACCCGGGCATGGGTGGACGGGCTGCTCGCGGGGCACTTCGCGCACGCCGCACCGGACCGCGACGAGGCCGACGGGGCGCCGCCGGTGGTGGTGGCGTGGGCGTCGCAGACCGGCAACGCCGAGGAGTTCGCCCGGATGTGCGCCGAGCGCCTCCGCGCCGCGGGCCGGCCCGCCGCACTGGTCGGGATGGACGACTACGACGTGTCCGCGCTGACCGGGGTGCGCGACCTGCTCGTCATCACCAGCACCTTCGGCGACGGCGACGCCCCGGACAACGGCACCGCCTTCTGGAACGCCCTCAACAGTGACGACACGCCCCGCCTTCCCGACACCCGCTACGCCGTGCTGGCGTTCGGGGACTCGAGCTACGACGACTTCTGCGGTCACGGCCGCCGCATCGACGAGCGGCTCGCCGAACTCGGGGCCACCCGGCTCACGCAACGGGTGGACTGTGAGCCCGACTACGACGAACCGGCCGGCGAATGGCTCGCCGTCGTCGAACAACTCGTGCGTCCCGACGGTGCCGCACCGGCCGCGCCCACCCCGGGACCCCCGGCGAAGCCCGAACCCGCCTACAGCCGGAAGGTGCCGCTCGTCACCCGGCTGACCCGGAACGTCCCGCTCAGTGGACCGGGGTCGTCGAAGGACGTGCGCCAGTTCGGATTCGAGCTGTACGACCCGGACTTCGTGTACGAGGCGGGAGACGCGCTCGGCGTGATGCCCACCAACGGACCCGAGACGGTCGACGAATGGCTGCAGGTCACCGCGCTCGACCCGGAAACACCCGTGGAATTCGCCGATCTGCCGACCATTCCCCTGCGCGAGGCCGCCACCCGCCACCTCGAGATCGCTCGGGTGACCCCGGAGCTGCTGCGGTTCGTCCACGAGCAGACCCAGAGCGCGGAGCTGGCCAAGCTGCTGCGACCGGGTAACAAGATCGAGCTGCAGCAGTGGTTGTGGGGCAAACAGGCGATGGACGTGATCTCGGCGTATCCGTTCAAGGCGCCGATCGAGGAGTGGCTGCCCGTGCTCAAGCGGCTGCAGCCCCGTATGTACTCGATCTCGTCGAGCCCGCGGACCAACCCCCGCGAGGTGCAGCTGACCGTCTCGGTGGTGCGTTACAGCTACGAGGGCATCGGCCGGGCCGGGGTGTGCTCGAGCTTCCTCGCCGACCACAGTCACGGCGTCGACATCCCCATCTTCGTCCAGCGCAGCACCCACTTCCGGCCGCCCCGGACGCCGGAGACCCCGATGATCATGGTCGGTCCCGGCACCGGCATCGCGCCGTTCCGCGCCTTCCTGCACGATCGCCGCGAGATGGGCCACACCGGCCGGAACTGGCTGTTCTTCGGCGATCAGCGGTCCTCCACCGACTACCTGTACCGGGACGAGATCGAGGCGATGCACGCCGACGGCTTCCTCACCCGGCTCGACCTGGCCTTCTCCCGCGACCAGCGGCAGAAGGTCTACGTGCAGGACCGGATGCGCGAGCACGGGGCGCAGCTGTGGAAGTGGTTGCAGGACGGTGCCCACTTCTACGTGTGCGGCGACGCGAGCCGGATGGCCAAGGACGTCGACGAGACGCTGCGCGAGGTGGTGCAGGTCCACGGCAGGCTCGACGAGGAGGACGCCGAAACGTACGTCAAGCAGCTCGCCGCCGAGAAGCGCTACGTGCGCGACGTGTACTGATCCGCAAATTCGTTTCAATACGCTTGATAGGTCCGCAGAAGCGGAAGTAGTGTCTGTTTTGTGACGCAGATTCGCATCAAGGATGCCGCCCGGCTGCTCGGCGTCAGCGACGACACCGTCCGGCGGTGGATCGACCAGGGCGCCCTCCCGGCCGGCAAGGACGGGGCCGGCCGCAAGATCGTCGAGGGGGCCGACCTTGCCGAGTTCGCCCGCCGTCAGGCGGACGAGGCACCCGATCTGCTCGGCGTGGGCAGCTCCGCCCGCAACCGGTTCGCCGGGATCGTGACCCGCGTGGTGTCCGACACCGTCATGGCGCAGGTGGAGATGCAGTGCGGCCCGCACCGCGTCGTGTCGCTGATGAGCACCGAGGCCGTCCGTGAACTCGGCCTCGAACCGGGCAGCCTCGGGGTGGCCGTCGTCAAGGCCACGACGGTGATCGTCGAAACCCCGGCGGGTGCGTCGTGAGACGGCGGGAGGCAGTCGTCGTCGTGCTCTCGGCGCTGATGCTCGCCGCGTGCGGCTCCGGTGGCGACGGCGACCCTGCGCCCGCCACGGCGGTCACCGGCGAGCTGACCGTGTTCGCGGCCGCGTCGCTGCAGGTACCGTTCCGGGAGATCGAAGTGCGGTTCGAGGCCGAAAATCCCGGCACGGATGTTGTTTTCGACTTCGCCGGCTCGGCCGACCTCGTCGCGCGGTTGTCCCAGGGTGCCCCCGCCGATGTCTTCGCCTCCGCCGACACGGCGAACATGACCAGGGCCGTCGATGCCGGTCTCGTGGCCGGCGAACCCGTGAACTTCGCGGCCAACACCCTCACCATCGTCACCGAACCCGGAAACCCCGAGGACGTGCAGACTTTCGCGGATCTGAGCCGTCCCGGACTCGACGTCGTCGTGTGTGCGCCGCAGGTACCGTGCGGCGCCGCGGCCGCCCGCGTCGAGGACGTCGCCGGCGTCACCCTCGAGCCGGTCAGCGAGGAATCCTCGGTGACGGACGTGCTCGGCAAGGTCGCCACCGGGCAGGCCGACGCCGGGCTCGTCTACGTCACCGACGCTCTGCGCGCCGGCGACGACGTGACCGCCGTGCCGTTCCCCGAGTCCGCGGCGGCCGTCAACACCTACCCCGTCGCGGTCCTCGCCGAGGGCGCGAACCCCGTGACGGCGGCGGCGTTCGTCGCGTACGTGACCGGCCCCGAGGGACGACGGATCCTCGCCGAGAAGGGATTCGCGGCCCCGTGACGCGCGTCCGACCGGCCGGGCTGCCGACGTGGATCCACGTCCCCGCGATCGTCGGCGGACTGTTCGTCGCCCTGCCGCTGCTGTCGCTGATCCTCGCCGTCGACTGGCGGCGCTTCCCGGAACTGGTGACGTCCGAGGCATCCCTGCAGGCCCTGACGCTGAGCCTGCGCACCGCGGTGGCCGCCACGGTGCTGTGTGTCCTGCTCGGCGTGCCGATGGCGACCGTGCTCGCGCGCAGCACCGTGCGTTTCCTTCCGGTGCTGCGCTCGCTCGTGCTGCTGCCGCTCGTGCTGCCGCCCGTGGTCGGCGGGATCGCACTGTTGTACACCTTCGGGCGCCGCGGACTGATCGGCGAGCACCTCGAGCTGCTCGGAATCCGTATCGCGTTCTCCACCACGGCAGTTGTCCTCGCGCAGACGTTCGTCGCGCTGCCGTTCCTGGTGATGAGCCTCGAGGGCACCCTGCGCACCGCCGGCACCCGGTACGAGGCGGTCGCCGCGACGCTCGGGGCGCCGCCCACCACCGTCTTCCGCAGGGTCACCCTGCCGCTCGTGCTGCCGGGCCTCGCGTCCGGCACCGTGCTGGCCTTCGCGCGGGCCCTCGGCGAGTTCGGGGCCACCCTCACCTTCGCCGGCAGCCTCCAGGGTGTCACCCGCACGTTGCCGCTCGAGATCTATCTCCAGCGCGAGACCGACGCCGACGCGGCGGTGGCGTTGTCGCTGCTGCTCGTCGTGGCCGCCCTCGTGATCGTCGTCGCCGCTCGGGGGCGGCGGATCGCGGGCGGCCTGTGACCGGCCTGCGGCTGCGTGCCCGGGTCGGGTCCCGCGACGTCGACCTGGCTGTCGCCGTGGAGTCCGGCCGCGTGCTCGCGGTCCTGGGACCCAACGGCGCCGGCAAGTCGACGCTGCTGAACGTGATCGCCGGATTGCTGCAGCCCGACGACGGTCGCATCGAACTCGACGGGTGCGTGCTCACCGACACCGCGGCGGGCGTGGCCGTGCCGCCGCACCGTCGCGGGGTGGCCCTGCTCGCGCAGCAGCCGCTGCTGTTCCCGCACCTGAGCGTCCTCGACAACGTCGCCTTCGCTCCCCGCAGCGCGGGCCGAGGCCGATCGGCCGCCCGCGCCGCGGCGTTGCGGCAGCTCGCGGCCGTCGACGCGACGGAGCTCGCCGACCGCCGGCCGCACCAGCTCTCCGGGGGGCAGGCCCAGCGCGTCGCGATTGCCCGCGCGCTGGCGGCCGACCCGCGTTTGTTGCTGCTCGACGAACCGATGGCCGCCCTCGACGTGACGGCCGCCCCGGCCGTGCGGTCGCTGCTGCGCACCGTCCTGCGCGGTCCGGGACGCACGGCGCTGGTGGTCACCCACGACCCCCTCGACGCCCTGGCGCTCGCCGACCGGGCCGTGGTGCTCGACGACGGCCGGATCGTCGAGGAGGGCACGGTGCGCGACGTGCTGTCCCGGCCGCGCAGTGCCTTCGCGGCCCGCATCGCGGGCCTGAACCTGCTCGCCGGCACCGTCACCGCGGACGGACTCGACACCCCCGTCGGCCGGGTCCGCGGTGTGCTCGACGACGACTGTGCCCCAGGGAATTCGGCGGTGGCGGTGTTCACCCCCGCCGCCGTCGCGGTCTATCCCGGGGAACCCCACGGCAGCCCCCGCAACTCGTTCGCCGTCGTCGTCGGCGAGCTCGAGGTCCACGGTGCCACCGTCCTCGTCCGGGCCGCCGAGTCCGGAATCACCGCCGAGGTCACCACGTCCGCGGCCGCCGATCTCGCGCTCGCACCGGGTGCGACGATGTGGTTCGTCGTCAAGGCCACCGAGGTCCGCATCCATGCCGCCCGCTGACCGAGCGAATGTATCGTTCCGTCGGACTGAGGAGGTGAACGATACATTCGCTCGGCTTACGTTGCGCGCGAGAGTGATTCAGTTCAGTCGGGCGCGCATCAGGTAGACGTTGTAGCTGTCCCACTCGGACACGGTGAAGTACAGGTCCGCGCCGTGGGACCACGGGTGCATGAAGCCGCCGTATGCCTTCGGGTAGTCCGAGGTCCGTACCAGCGTCGCGGCATCGGACCAGACGCCCTGCGGCGAATCCGACTCGCGGAGAACGATTTCGCCCGCAATCGGTTCCAGGTAGCTCATCTGCCAGCGGCCTCGTCCGGCGTCGAACCGCACCGACAGCTCGCTCGCCGCGCCGTCGGCGAGCGGGGTGGCGAGCTGCTCGAAGACGGGCATCCAGCGGTCGTGCACCCAGTACTGGTACGCGGAGGGATCGAGCACGTCGTCGACCGGCACGCGGGCCAGGCCCACCGATCCGACGCGGCCGTTCGGAGTGCCGAACATGTAGACGTGGTCGCCGTGCGGCACCATCGTCGCGACCTGGAACCGGCCGAGCCCGAACACGTTGTCCCAGCGGGCATGCAGGTCCTTCGTCCACGTCTGGCCGTGGTCGTCGGAGTAGGCGATGCCGCCGTGGTTGGTGTACCACATGCCCGGCACGACGCTCCACCGTCGCACCGACATGTAGCTCAGGTACTGGCGGTCGCCGATCGCGAAGCCGGAGGTGGGGATGACGGTCGTCTCGAAGTTCTTCACATGCCGGGCGTCGAGGATCTCCGCGGCGTGGCAGGGGCTGTCCTGCACCATCGCGTCGATGGTGAGGCCGTCCGCCAGGTCGGTGTCGCGGCTGAATGCCAGGACGTTGCTGCGCCAGTCTCCGCCGGCCCCGCCCGGCGGCGTCCATTCGAGCCCGAACGTGTCCCCGAAGGCGAGGGCGACCTCGCCGGGGCGCGTCTCCCACACGATGCCGAGGTCGGTGCCGTGCACGGCCCAGCGCGCATCGGTGCGGTTCTCCGAGCCGGGACCGGTCAGCTGGGAGACCAGCTTGACGTCGCCCACGGCGGGGGCGGGTGGCCGGGCGGTGACGGTACCCGGCTCGAACGGCGGATTCTCCCGTGGCGGGGCCGGTGGGACGGGTGCACCCGGCGCGCCGGGCACGGGAATCGGGATCGTCTCCGGCTGCGGATCCAGCTCGACGCGCGGCAGGTAACTCGAGGACCCGCTCGAGCCGGCGGACCCACTCGAGCCGCTCGAGCCACTCGAGCCACTCGGGCCGCCGGGGCAGGGCGTCGGGAGCGTCCGGCGCGAAACCGAGGTCCGGGCACGGGTCGGCGCACGGGTCGGCGGGCAACGGCTCCTGCGGCACGCGGGTGTTGTCCGGCGCCGGGCCGGGGACCGGGACCGGCACGAGCTCGGGGTACGGCAGGGGGATCTTCACGACGGGCGGGATGTCGATCCGTGGCAGCTGCGGCGCGTCGGGGTCCGGGGGCTCGACCGCGGGATCGAAGCCCGGTTCGCCGCACGAGTTGACGGGCGGGGCGGGCGACGCCTGGGCGGGCAGCGCGAACAGCGGCAGGATCGACGAGACCAGGGCGAGAACAGTCAGCGGCGTGCGGTGCCTGCGTGCCATCGCGTTCTCCTCCGGACACTCGGGGAAATGCCCCGGAGAACCTAACAAATCCGGCGCCCGAAACCGCGGAGACTCACATGCGGAGCCGCCGGATCGTCGTCGCCGCGACCAGACCGGCGACGTACACCGCCACCCCGGCGAGCGCGAGCGCCGGGCTGCGGCCGTCGGGCGCGACGACCAGGGCGCCCGCGACGATCGCCGCGAGGAACGCCATGTTGAACACGGTGTCCTGCAGGGCGAAGACCTGCCCGCGACGGGCGTCGTCGATCTCGATCTGCATCGCGGCGTCCCCGGTGAGCTTGATGGTCTGACCGACGAGACCCAGCAGGAACGCGGCGACGAGCAGTCCCGTCTCGTCGAACCCGGTGACGAGGACGAGCTGGACGACGCCCGCGCAGATCAGTGCCGTGACGACGGTGCGGGGCCGGCCGAGGCGCGGGATGACGAGCGGGGCGGCGACCGCCGCGACGAGCATCCCGGTGGCGGTGGCGCCCACGGCGACGCCGAACCCGACGAGCCCGCCCGGCAGCGTGGCCCCGTCGGCGTCGCGCAGCACCAGCACCATGATGAGTGTGTCGATGCCGAACACGATGCGGTGCGCACCGATACCGATTATCGCGACCGTGACCCCCGGTGCCTCCCACACCGCCGTGGCACCGGTGTGCAGACCGGCGGCGACGGCCCGGATCGGGTGGCGCAGCACGGCACGGTCGGGACCGAGCGCATGACGGGCGAAGCCGCCGGCGGCGAGCGCGGCGACCACGGAGCCGGAGACGCCGAGCGCCACCGCCACCCCGGAGCCGAAGTCGCCTTCCCCGACGAGGCCGATCGTGGTGACCGCGATGCCCGCCCCGAGGGCAGAGATCCCCGATCCTACCGTCGCGAGCACGGAATTGACCGGTACGAGCCATGATTGGCGCACGACGTGCGGGAGGGACGCCGACACCCCGGCGAGCACGAAGCGACTGACGCCGACGGCGGCGAGCGCGAGCAGCAGCAGCGCGGTGGATCCGCCGCCGGTGAGGAGCAGCGCCGACATGGCGAGGATGAGCACGCCGCGCAGGGCATTGGCGGCGAGCAGCACCAGCCGGCGGTCCCAGCGGTCGAGCAGCGCGCCGGCGAACGGCCCGACCACCGAGTAGGGCAGCAGCAACACCGCGAATCCCGCGGCGATCGCGGCGGGATCGGTCTGGCGCTCCGGATTGAACAGGATCGCCCCACCGAGGGCGGCCTGGAACAGTCCGTCCCCGAACTGGCTGGCGAAGCGGACGACCGTCAGCCGCGCCAGTCCCGGCGATCGGCGCAGAGCCGTCGCCGTGGATCGCCACGCCTGCCGTCTCGACTCCCGCACAGTGTCCGACACTATCCGTCCGGTGCGGGGTCGCCCCGCGACGACGGTTCCGCCTCCCCGGCGAGGTTTTCCGGCCTACCCTCGGCGCAACCGGCAACTTCCGGAAGAGGGGGACGTCCCGTCATGTGCCGACTGTTCGGGTTGACCGCCGCGCCGCACCGGGTGCACGCCACCTTCTGGCTGCTCGACGCATCGGATTCGCTCGCCCGGCAGAGCCGGCGTGAACCGGACGGCACCGGGCTCGGGACGTTCACCGACGACGGCCGCCCGGTGGTGGAGAAGCAGCCGCTGGCGGCGTACGAGGACCGCGCGTTCGCCACGGAGGCGAAGGAGCGGCGGTCACAGACGTTCCTCGCACACATCCGGTTCGCCTCGACGGGAGGCCTGGACGTGGGCAACACGCACCCCTTCGAGCAGCGCGGGCGGCTGTTCGCCCACAACGGCGTCCTCGGCGATCTGCCGCGGCTCGAGGCCGAGCTCGGCCCGTACCGCGACCTCGTGACGGGCGAGACGGACTCGGAGCGCTTCTTCGCGCTCGTCACCCGTCGCATCGACGAGCACGGCGGCGACGTCGGCGCGGGGCTGACCGCCGCGGTCCGGTGGGCCGCCGAGAATCTGCCCGTCTACGCGTTGAACGTCGTGCTCACGACCGCGACGCAGTTGTGGGCGCTGCGTTATCCGGACACCCACGACCTGTTCGTCCTCGAGCGTCCCGCCGGCGGCCCGCACGGCGGCCGCCATCTCGAGCATGCCAGCGAGGCCGGCACGGTCCGGGTGCGCTCGGGCCACCTGGCACGGCACCCGGCGGTCGTGGTCGCCAGCGAGCGCATGGACGAGGATCCGGGCTGGTCGGACCTGCGCTGCGGGGAGCTGCTGCACGTCGACGGCGAGCTCCGGGTCACCCGCACCGTCGTCGTCGACGAGCCCCCGCGGCACCCGATCACGCTCGCGGACCTCGACGAGCGGGCGGCCGCCTCCCAGACCGGGAAGTGAGTGTCACCGCTCGCGCCACCATCGCACCGTCGCGGCCGCGGCCTCGGGCAGCGGCGTCGGGCGCAGGCCGAGGAGTTCCTCGCTGTACGCGGAGTCCATGACGAACGGATCGGTGAACTGGTAGAGCATCTCGGTCAGTTCGCGGGCGTCGCGGTTGGCCAGCGCGGCGCCGCGCAGCATCCAGGTGGGAATCGTGCCGACCTTCGGAGCCGGCACCTGCGCGGCCGCGGCGAACGCGGCGACGAGGTTGCGCTGCGTGCCGGCCGGACCGGTGGGAGCGTGCAGGACCCGGTTCCACACCGCGGGATTCGCCGCGGCCGCGATCATGGCGGCGGCCAGGTCCGGCACGTACGTGAACGAGTGCGGCACGTCGGGTGAGCCGAGCACGCGGGGGCTGCGCCCGGCCAGGATGGCCGGCACCATCCGCTCGCCCGCGTGGGCGGTGCGGGCGTGGGGGCCGAAGAAGTCGGACGCGACCACGCTCACGGTCGGGGTGGCGCTTTCGGCGCGGCGGTCCAGCAGCCGGGCCCGCACGCCCCGCTTGCCGGTGGTGCTCGCGCGCGGCGAGTCCTCGGTCATGACCCGGTCCGGTTCGCTGTAGGAGTACAGGCTCTCGGGGAAGACCACCACCGCGCCCGTGCGCCCGGCCGCCTCGAGGACCGTGCTCTCCGCCGCCGGCAGTTCGCGCTCCCAGGTGTCGGCGCGGTAGGCCGAGCCGTGGATGCAGTGGTACACGGCACCGGCACCCTCGAGCGCGGGGCCGAGCCGGGCGGGATCGGAGACGTCGACCCGGCGGCGTTCGACGAGCGGGTGCTCGGGGCCGTTGCCGGACCGGGTGAGGACGCGGACGCGGTGGCCCCGGTCGGCGAGTTGTTCGGCGACGGTCCAGCCGACCGGCCCGGCTCCGGTGACGACCTGCAGATTCGACATGGTGGTCAGCTCCTTCGAAATGTGAGCACTGCTCTCTGTCTGACATCACGATGCGCCCCCGGGTGCGTAAAGTCAAGAGCAGTGCTCACTTTTGTTGACGGTGCTCGCACATCTGGCAGGGTGAGGGACATGACCGGAACCCCCCGCGCCCGCGCCCGGCAGCAGACGATGGCCGACATCCTGCGGATCGGCCGCGAACACCTCGCCACCCACGGAGCCGCCGCGCTGTCCCTGCGCGCCGTCGCCCGCGACCTCGGCGTCGTCTCCTCGGCGGTGTACCGCTACGTCGCCAGCCGCGACGAACTGCTCACCCTCCTCGTCGTCGACGGCTACACCGAACTCGCCGACACGGTCGACGAGGCGCTCGCCGACGTCGCCGCGGGCGCCCACGCCGAGCAGTTCCGCGTGCTCGGCCACGCGGTGCGCGCCTGGGCGCTGCGCGACCCCGCGCGCTACGCCCTGCTGTTCGGCAGCCCGGTCCCCGGCTACCACGCCCCCGCCGAGCGGACCACGGGTCCGGGCACCCGCGTCGTCGTCCGGCTCGTCCGCATCCTCGACGACGCCCACGCCGCCGGCACCCTCCGCATCCCCACCACCGTCGCCGTGCCGGACACCCTCACCGCCGACCTGGGCCGGATCCGCGCCGAACTCGGCACCGGCGTTCCCGACGCCGTCCTCGCGCGCGGCGTACTGGTCTGGGCCGCCCTGTTCGGGGCCGTGAACTTCGAGGTCTTCGGCCAGTACGGCACCGACACCTTCACCGACCCCGGGCAGCTGTTCGACCATCACCTCGCGGTGCTCGCCGAGACCGTCGGGCTGTCCTGAACAACTCCCCCGCCTTGCCGCCACGCGCCGTCGGCGACGGTGGGATGATGTCGGGGTGGCGCAGCATCAGGACGAACCCGAGGACCGCACGGCACCGGCGACACCGGCCGTCCGGCCCGGAACCCTGCTCGTGTCGGCCACCGACCTCGTCGAGCCGACCTTCCGGCGAACGGTCGTCTACATCATCGAGCACGGCGACGTGGGCAGCCTCGGCGTGGTGCTCAACCGCACCAGCGACACCGCGGTCCAGGCCGTGCTGCCGCAATGGACGGCGCTGAGCGCCGATCCGAAGGCGCTCTACGTCGGCGGCCCCGTCCGGCGCGACTCGGCCCTGTGCCTGGGCACGCTGCGCGTCGGCGTCTCCGTCGAGGGCGTGCCGGGGGTGCGCCGGATCGACGGGCGGGTGGTCATGATCGACCTCGACTCCGACCCGGCCGTCATCGGCCCGCTCGTGGAAGGCATCCGCATCTTCGCCGGCTACGCCGGGTGGAGCGCCGGCCAGCTCGATGGCGAGCTCCGCAACGACGACTGGATGGTCATCTCCGCCCTCCCCCAGGACATCCTCGGACCGCCGCGAGTCGACCTGTGGGCGCGGGTGCTGCGCCGGCAGCCGCTACCGCTCGCATTGCTGGCCACCCACCCCATCGAGGTCGAACGGAACTGAGCGACCCGGCGGTCAGTGCGCGAAGTGCTGCTCGCTGGAGTGCCGGAGCGGTCCCTCCTTGCGCAACTCGGCGCACACCCGCTCGAGGTCGGCGAACAGCTGCCGCGCGAGGTCGGCGCTGAACCCCTCCCGGACCACGATCCGCAGGACTGCCACATCCTGGGCATCGGCCGGCATCGTGTAGGCCGGCACCTGCCAGCCGTGCGTCCGCAGCTCGTGCGAGACGTCGAAGACGGTGAAGCCCGGATCCCCGGTGAGCTCGAACGCGATCACCGGGATGGCGGTGCCGTCGGAGATCAGGCGCATCCCCTCGATCCCGGCGATCTGCCCGGCCAGCCGGCTCGCGGTGGACCGTAGCGTCTTCATCACCCGGCGGTACCCGTCGCGGCCGAGCCGCAGGAAGTTGTAGTACTGGCCGACGATCTGGTTCCCGGGCCGGGAGAAGTTCAGGGTGAAGGTCGGCATGTCCCCGCCGAGGTAGTTGACCCGGAAGACCAGATCCTCGGGCAGGTACTCCTTGTCGCGCCACACCACGAACCCGATACCGGGGTAGGTCAGGCCGTACTTGTGCCCGCTGACGTTGATCGACACCACCCGCGGCACCCGGAAGTCCCACTCCAGTTCCGGATGCAGGAACGGCACGACGAAGCCGCCGCTCGCCGCGTCGACGTGCAGCGGCACGTCGGGACCGCCCTCGTCGGCCACGTCGTCGAGCATCCCGGCGATCTCGGCCACCGGTTCGAGCTCACCGGTGTACGTGGTGCCGAGGATCGCGACGACACCGATCGTGTTCTCGTCCAACGCCTCCCGCACCTGCTCGGGGGTGATCACGTAGCGGCCGGGTTCCATCGGCAGGTACCTCGCCTCCACGTCGAAGTAGCGGCAGAACTTCTCCCACACCACCTGAACATTGCTGCCCAGCACCAGATTCGGGCGTGAGGTGTCCTCGCCCGACGCCTGCCGCCGGGCCCGCCAGCGCCACTTGAGCGCCAGGCCCGCGAGCATCACCGCTTCGCTCGAGCCGATCGTGGACACACCCGTCGCGGATGCCGGATCGACGTCGGACAGTCCCGGCGCGTGGAACAGGTCGGCGACCATCGCCACGCAGCGTTCCTCGATCGCCGAGGTCGCCGGGTACTCGTCCTTGTCGATGAGATTCTTGTCGAACGTCTCGGCCATGAGTACATCGGCCTGCGGCTCCATCCACGTGGTGACGAAGGTGGCGAGATTCAGCCGCGAACTGCCGTCGAGCATCAGCTCGTCGTGGATGTACCGGTACGCCTCCCCCGGATCCATCGAGTGCTTCGGCAGCCGCAGCGCCGGAACCGGCTCACTGTCGATGCGCCCGGTGTACGCCGGTTCGAGGACTCCGTCTGGGTGCAACTGCTTCCGATGGCTCACGTCGGCCTCCGTACTCGTCGGCAATCGCTCCCATTAGACCGGATCAGCCGCGTACGCGCGGGCTGTTCGCGTAGCCCGCGTCCTCGGATCGCACCGGTCAGCGACGATCGGCGAGGGTGTTGAGCGCGCCAGCCATGCGCTCGGCCTGCGACGCGGTGACGGTGAACTCCTGCCCTCCGGCGACGGTGACCACGAGCGCGGGACCGGTGATCGTGACGAGGCCGTACCGGCCCCGGCCCTTGGCGCGCAGTCCCCACCCGCCCCAGTCCTGGAAGGGACGCACGTGAGCGACCTTCGCGCCGACGATCTCGTCGAGACCGTAGTCCACCGCGGTCATCCCGAGGTTCTGCACCCGCACGCCCGTGTCGTCGACGACGACGCGGAACCGCAGCAGGCTCAGCACGAGCACGGCGACCGGCAGGAAGATCGCCAGCGGCCACCAGCTGCGCGCCGCGCCGCACACGAGGCCCGCGGGGGCCAGGACCAGCGCCGCGAGCACGAGGGTGGTGCGCGTTCCGGTGCCGACCTGCTCGACGATCGGCAGCTCGACCGGGCCGCGCGGCAGCGCCGGATCGGGGCGGGCGACGGCGGATCGCCGGACCCGGTGGTCCCGCAGCAGCGACGCCCCGAGTATCCCGACGGCGACGCCGAGCGCGACGCCCGCCCCGATGCTCCACATCGGCAGCTGCGCCTGCTCGGCCGGCGCGTCCAGTTGGCCCACGAGCACCGTCGCGCACAGGGTGAACAGCAGGCCGGTCACCCCGAGACCGAGCACCAGCATGTAGCGCCGCATCATCAGCATTGCGGGGGCCAGCGCCGCGATCGCGCTGCAGCCGCCGCCGACCAGCAGGATCACCAGCGCCATCGTCCACGAGAACGACGCCGGGTCCGAGAATCCGTCCGGTGCCGGCCCGGACCAGTGCGTGGCGATCCGCGGGGGCAGGCGCGACTCCCACAGTCGCGGCAGCAGCAGCGCCGCCCCGGCGGCGACGAGGGGCAGCCCCAGCCCGAACAGGGCCCCGGCGGGGTCGATCACGCGGCGGGTGGTCACGGGCCCAGCGTAGGGAACGGCGAACCGCCGCCGCCCGCCTCCCGATCTCCCCCGAATGTGGGATTGAGCGCCGCCCTCGCCGGTCGCACGCTCGAAAGCAAGGGTTCGAGCACGACGGGATCGAGGTCGACGACATGACCACCACCAAGTCCACTGCATTGACCGACGACGACATGGACGTGATGACGCTGCTGCACGCCGCGTTCCGCCGCGACGCCACGCGCCTGGCGCACGTGGCCCAGACCTACGGCACCGAGAACGACGAGACGCACGACGCCCTGCTCGTCGGGTGGCGCGGCTTCAGCCGGGAACTGCACCACCATCACCGGATCGAGGACACCCACATCTGGCCGCTGATGCGCCGCAAGCTCGCGGACCGCCCCGACGACCTCGCGGTGCTCGACGACATGGAGGCCGAGCACTCCCTCATCGATCCCACGCTCGCCGCACTGGAGGACGCGTTCGACGACCGGGAGCACGGCCCGCGGCAGGTGCCGCATCGGATCGACGACCTCGTGGCGCTGCTGCAGTCGCACCTCGCGCACGAGGAGCGCGACGCGTTCCCGCTCATCAAGGAGGTGATCACCGCGCAGGAATGGCAGGCGCTGTCCAAGGCCGCCGTCAAGGAACTGGCCTACAGCGACATCGCGCAGCTGGGTCCGTACGTCGTCGAGGGGGCCACCCCCGAGCAGGCCCGCCGCGTGCTGAGCGAGCTGCCCGTGCCGCTGCGGCTCGTGCACCGGTTCTGGTGGAACCCGCGCTACCGGCGCGTGCGGCGCTGGGAATGAGCTTCGCAGGCCGAGTCGCCGAGGGGCGCGCGGTTCAGCTCTTCGGGGCCGAAGCCGGCTCCGGGGAACGTCGTTCGGTGAAGAAGCCGTCGGGGCCGATGCGCTGACCGAGGCGCGGTACGTACTCGGTGTGGGCCAGCTTGGCGACGAGACTCGCGCGGCTGTTGACGCCGGTCTTGGCGAACACGGCCTTGAGGTGATCCTGCACCGTGTACGGGCTGATGCCCAGGACACGGGCCATCTCGTGACGGGTCCTGCCGGCGAGAACCTGCGTGAGTACCTCCGACTCGCGCCGGGTCAGCCCGTGCGCTGCCGCGGCCAGGCTCACGATCTCCGGGAGTTGCGCCCGCTCCACGGTCATCAGCACGCGCCGTGGCGGGTGCTCGCCGTCGAACCGCCCGACGCGGATCACGACCCACTCACCGTCGAGGGTGCGGGCCCGCAAGACCGCGGAATCCGTCCCGGATCGCCGCAGCCACAGTGCTGCCGACACCGCGGGCGCGGTGGGCACGGGCCTGCCGGGCGGCCCCCAGCCGAGCCGTTCGAAGTACTCGAGTGCGGGGACGGTGATCGACTCGAACTCGTCGTCGGGGCCGACGATCGCGACGGCAGGTCCCTCGGAGCCGGGGTGGGGGGTGCGGGTGCCGTCGCGGAACAGGGTGGTGCGCAACCCCTCCCCGATGTCGGTGAGCACCGTGCCCAGGGTCTCGAGCTCCTCGTCGGCGAACTCCGGGCCGGGCCGCCTGCTCATCGTGCACGCGCCCCAGCAGGCTCCGTCGCGGCCGCGGAAGAGCATGCGTACCTCGTCCTGCATCCCGTAGGGCGCGAGCAGTTCGGCATACTGCCGGCTGCTCCTGACGCGGTTGCCGGTCACCTCGCGGAGCGTCCGGATGGGGACCTCCCGGTGCAGCAGCGAGTCGAACCGGCCCGGTTGGGGGTCCTCGCCGTACTCGAACTCGAGGGCGGACGCATAGGCCCGCGGAACCTCGTATCCGCGGGTCGTCAGTGTGGTCGGGACGAGAGCCGCGGGATCGATGGTGGCCAGACAGACCCCGTCGTACGGCACCCGGGCGCGGATCGCGTCCAGGACCACCTCCCGGAACTCGGCGGAGTCCGTCGCCGCGGCGGCCGCGTCGCGGATCGTCGACTTCAGCCGGGCACCGGCCAGTGCCGGAGTCACCCTGTCAGTATCTCCCCCGGACGCGGGGTTGAGAACCTCTCGACCGGAGGGAACCGCGCTCAGGCGGTCACCCTGCGCCGTGCGCTGCGCTCAGGCGGTCACCCTGCGCCGTGCGCTGCGCTCAGGCGGTCACCCTGCGCCGTGCGCTGCGCTCAGGCGGTCGGCTCGCAGGCGCCGCGCAGGCTGCACGCCCCGCACGACGTGCCGCACCCGGCGGTCTCGGCCGGTGCGCTGGCCGCCGCGACGCGGGCGCCGATGGAGCCGCCCACACCGGCGGTGAAGAAGGCCGCGATCACGGCACCCACGACGGCGATCAGACCCGGGACCGTATCGAGCGCGAGCGCGCCCACGCCGCCGAGGACGAGCAGGCCTGCCGCACCGAGCTGACTGGGGGCGGCGACCTTGTTGGCCAGGGCAAACGTCGTCTCGTCGCGCAGGGCGTCGGCGGTGCGCACGCCCGCCCACCGGTTACGCGGCAGCCGCCCGGTCAGTCCGGCGACGGCGATCCCGCCGACGGCGAGAGCGAGCACGAACAAGACGATGGCGACGATCAGCACCCCTCGAGGATACGTGGGAGGCACAGCCGCTGGTCGGGCCGGGTCGGGCCAGGCTCTACCCTGGTCGGAGGTAAATGACGTCAGCCAAGTAGATAGCGACCACCGTGACTCGTCCTGCGCAGCCCTCCACACCGTCGTCCGACGCCACCCCGCAACACCGATACACCGCCGATCTCGCCGGCCGGATCGAGCGGCGTTGGCAGGATCTGTGGCGTGAGCGCGGCACGTTCAACGCGCCGAACCCGGTCGGCCCGCTCGCCGGCGACGTTCCCGAGGACAAGCTGTTCGTGCAGGACATGTTCCCCTACCCGTCCGGGTCGGGCCTGCACGTGGGTCACCCCCTCGGCTACATCGCCACCGACGTGTACGCCCGGTACCACCGCATGCTGGGCCACAACGTCCTGCACACGCTGGGCTACGACGCGTTCGGGCTGCCGGCCGAGCAGTACGCGGTGCAGACGGGCACGCACCCGCGCACCACGACCGAGGCGAACATCGAGAACATGCAGCGGCAGCTGCGCCGGCTGGGGCTGGGCCACGACGAGCGCCGCTCGGTCGCGACGACGGACGTCGACTTCTACCACTGGACCCAGTGGATCTTCCTGACGATCTACAACGCCTGGTACGACCCGGAGCAGAACAAGGCGCGCCGCATCGACGAGCTCGCCGCCGAGCTCGCCGCCGGCACCCGCACCCTCGCGGACGGCCGCGACTGGGCGTCGCTGTCGAAGGCGGAGCGGCTCGCCGCCCTCGACGAGTACCGGCTGGTGTACCGCTCGGACTCCCTCGTCAACTGGTGCCCGGGTCTGGGCACGGTGCTGGCCAACGAGGAGGTCACCGCCGAGGGCCGCTCCGAGCGCGGCAATTTCCCGGTGTTCCGCAAGCACCTGCAGCAGTGGATGATGCGGATCACCGCCTATTCCGACCGCCTCATCGACGACCTCGAGTACCTGGACTGGCCCGAGAAGGTCAAGACCATGCAGCGCAACTGGATCGGGCGCTCGCACGGGGCGCAGGTGACGTTCGCCGTCCGGGGCGAGCCAGGCGCCGGGGAATCCGCCGCCGGCCGTCCGGATGCCACGATCGAGGTGTTCACCACGCGCCCCGACACGCTGTTCGGCGCGACCTACGTCACGCTGGCGCCCGAGCACGCACTCGTCGACGAGATCGTCGCCTCTGCATGGCCGGAGGGTGTCGACGAGCGCTGGACCGGTGGCGCCGCCACCCCGGCCGAGGCCGTCGCCGCCTACCGGGCGTCGATCGCCGCGAAGTCCGATCTCGAGCGGCAGGAGAGCAAGGAGAAGACCGGCGTCTTCCTCGGCGCCTACGCCGTCAACCCGGTGAACGGGCAGTCGCTGCCCGTGTTCATCGCGGACTACGTGCTCACCGGGTACGGCACGGGCGCGATCATGGCCGTGCCCGGCCACGATCAGCGCGACTGGGAGTTCGCCACCGCGTTCGGCCTGCCGATCGTGGAAGTGATTGCGGGCGGAGATATCTCGGAGGAGGCGTACACCGGCGACGGGGCGCTCGTGAACTCCGGCTACCTGAACGGGCTGAGCGTCGCCGACGCGAAGAAGGCGGTCGTCGCGAAGCTCGAGGAGTCGGGTGCGGGCACCGGCACCATCCAGTACAAGCTGCGGGACTGGCTGTTCGCCCGGCAGCGGTACTGGGGAGAGCCGTTCCCCATCGTCTACGACACCGACGGCAACCCGCACGCTCTGCCGGAATCTGCTCTGCCGGTGGAACTTCCGGACGTCGAGGACTATGCGCCGGTGTCGTTCGATCCCGAGGACGCGAGCTCGGAGCCGTCGCCCCCGCTGGCCAAGGCCGACGAGTGGGTGAACGTCGAACTCGACCTCGGCGAGGGGCTGCAGCACTACACCCGCGACACCAACGTCATGCCGCAGTGGGCCGGCAGCTCGTGGTACCAGCTTCGCTACATCGACCCGACGAACCCGGACGAGTTCTGCGCCAAGGAGAACGAGGCGTACTGGACCGGTCCGCGCCCGCAGATCCACGGCCCGCACGACCCCGGCGGGGTCGACCTGTACGTCGGCGGTGTCGAGCACGCCGTGCTGCACCTGCTGTACGCGCGGTTCTGGCACAAGGTGCTGTTCGACCTCGGCTACGTCACCTCGTCCGAGCCGTACCGGCGCCTGTTCAACCAGGGCTACATCCAGGCGTACGCGTACACCGATTCGCGCGGCGTGTACGTGCCCGCCGACGAGGTCGAGGAGCGCGACGGGAAGTTCTTCCACCGGGGTGAGGAAGTCCACCGCGAGTACGGGAAGATGGGTAAGTCCCTGAAGAATTCCGTTGGGCCGGACCAGATCTGTGACGACTACGGAGCCGATACGCTGCGTGTGTACGAGATGTCGATGGGCCCGCTGGACCAGTCCCGGCCGTGGGCGACGAAGGACGTCGTCGGGGCGCAGCGGTTCCTGCAGCGGGTGTGGCGGGCCGCGATCGACGAGGAGACCGGCGCGCTGCGGGTCACCGACGCCGAACCGACCGACGAGACGCTGCGCGCCCTCAACAAGGCGATCGCGGGCGTGTCCGACGACTACGCGGGCCTGCGCGACAACACCGCCATCGCCAAGCTGATCGAGTACACCAACCACCTCACCAAGGCGTACCCGGACGGGGCGCCGCGGACGGCGGTGGAGCCGCTCGTGCTCATGCTGGCCCCGGTGGCCCCGCACCTCGCCGAGGAGCTGTGGTCGCGGCTCGGGCGCACCGAGTCGCTGGCCCACGGTCCGTTCCCGGTGGCGGACGAGAAGTGGCTCGTCGAGGACACGGTCGAGTACCCGATCCAGGTCAACGGCAAGGTGCGCAGCCGTATCACCGTGCCGGCCGACGCGGACCGGGAGGCGATCGAGGCCGCGGCGCTCGCGGACGAGAAGATCGCCGCCCTCCTCGAGGGTGCCGCGCCGCGGAAGGTGATCGTCGTACCGGGCAAGATGGTGAACGTGGTCAAGTAGGCGGCTGCGCCGCCGTGGTGTCCTTTCGGATCACCCCCGATCCGGAAGGACCCCACGCACGAAATCGACGACGTCGTCGAGCACGTCGTCACGGTTGGTCTCGTTGAAGATCTCGTGCCGTGCCCCGGGATACACCTTCGACGTCGACCGTGGTCCGGCAAACGTGGCCCAGCCCTCGCGGCTGCCCGGGAGCGGGACGAGCTGATCGTCCTCGCCGTGCAGCCACAGGACGGGCACGTCGCCGACGGTGCCTGCCCCGGTGACGGCGTCGAGGCAACGCTGCAGTGCCTCGACGGTGGGCCGCTTGAAGGGGCCGTGCCAGACGAGTGGATCGTCCACGTACGCGCGGCCCACCTCCGGGTTGCGCGACAGCGTCGCGGGGTCGATGGGTGCGTCGGGGATCTCCTCCGCCGCGAGCATCGCCTCGAGGGCGGGCCAGCGGCCCAGCACCGGACCGGACAGCACCACCGCGGTCAGTTCGGAACCGTAGCGCTGGGCGTAGCGGGCGGCGATCAGCCCGCCCATGGAGTGCCCGACGAGCACCACCGGCAGGCCGGGGTGCTCGCTGCGGGCCTTGACGTCGAGCAGACGGAAGTCGTCCACGACCTTCTCGAAGTCCCCGATCAGGACGCGTTCCCCCTCGCTGAGCCCGTGCCCGGCGTGGTCGACGGCATAGACCACGGCACCGTCGGCGATCAGTCGGGTGGCCACGTATTCGTAGCGGCCGGCGTGCTCGCCGTAGCCGTGGCACAGCAGCACGACGTACCGCGGGTCGTCGTGGACCCAGCACCGGGCGGACAGGGTGCCGGCGTGCCCGGGCAGGGGGAAAGCGGTGGTGTCGCTCATCGAGGCTCCTCACGATGTGGCCGT